>JAJRDC010000246.1 GCA_028678635.1 Methanomicrobiales archaeon | reverse complement strand
GATGACCTGAAGGAGTACGTGGTCCTGATGCGCAACCGGAAGCGGGTGATGCGTGCGGATGCAGACCGGGAGCTCCTCTCGGAAGGGGACGAAGTGGCGGTCTTCCCGCCGGTTGCGGGGGGATAACCGGATGGAGAACAGCTGCCTTCGGCCGGGGGGATTTCCATAATCCGAATCACCCGGGATGACGTGGATCTCGCATCCGAAATCGATGCAGCGAAGAGGGACACGGCCGGTGCAGTGGTCACGTTCCTGGGCACAGTCCGGGACGATCAGATCGAGGAACTGGAGATTGAGGCGTACGAGGATGCTTCCCTCCCCGAGATGCAGCGGATTGAGGACGAAGCGATCATAAAATTCAATCTCCAGGCCGTTATGATCATCCACCGGGTCGGCACCCTCCGTGTCGGTGACAATATCCTTCTCATCATAGTCTCCGCAGGACACCGGCAGGAAGCCTTCGCCGGCTGCGAGTACATACTGGAACGGATCAAGCAGACAGTGCCCATCTGGAAGAAGGAGGTCCGGAAGGACGGCTCCATCTGGGTGGAGGGGGAATTCCCGCAGGGGTGACGGGCATGGACCGGATCTATCCCATCCCCCCGAGATCCTGCGAACATTTCGGGAAATAGGCCAAGAACACCCCAGTTTCCGCATACATTTATCCCGTGGGGGCCGAAACGCAGGGTAACCCGAACCGGGGGGCCGGCATGAAACGAGTCCCGTTCCTCTTCCTTGTCGTCGTTTTCACTCTCTCCCTCATTTCCGCGGGATCGGCACTGAAAGCGGTAAGCCTGAACGTCACGCCGGCGGGCGATGTCCAGGCCGGGGACCAGGTCACAGCCCGGGGGACCTTTGACCTGGGCACCTCCACCTTCGACGAGGACAATTACCTGGAGTTCTACAGCCAGCTGGACCGGTCCACGATCCGCTGGGAGTATGCCATCGGGATTGACGGCAGGTACCCGCCTCCCACCACCGCCCGGGGATCCTTCCTCAGGATTGACGGATGGACGCTTTCCTATCCCGACGACATGCGGATCACGGTGCAGGTGAGCCTGGACGGGAAGGTACCCTCCTCTGCCGCGGGGAACCTGGCGGTCTTCCGGGCACGGCACCTGGACGAGGATGATGAGGTGGTCGGAACCGAGGTGCTCCGGGAGAAGGCCGTCATCAATCCGGCGGTGGTCGCCGCGCAGATCGCGGCCGTGGAGGAGAACCTGGCAGCGCTGAGCGCATCCATCGATCAGAAAGCCTCGGCGGGTGTGGACGTGGGGGACGCAGAAGCCCTCGCGGCCTCCGCGGAGGATGCCCTCTCCCGCGCCCGGGATGCCCCGCTCGGTGAGGTGTCAGGGTACCTGGCCACGGCCACGGCTGCCATCGATGACGCGGGGATCGCCCTGGACCGGGCCTGGTCGCAGCATACCATCGACCAGGCCCAGGAAACCATTGACCGGGTGGACCGCATCCGCACCGAGCTGGCCGCCACCCTCGGTGCCGGCGATACCCGCCTGAGCCCCGTCACCTTCAAACGGGACCATGCGGCCACCATCCTTTCTTATGCGAGGGACGAACACGCCGCCGGCACCTATGCCTCTGCCCGTGCCCGGGCCGCGGATGCCCAAAACATGGCTGACGAGGCCTGGGATCTCGGCATGAACCTGAAGACCGGCCTGACCGCACCGGTGACAGGTACGGTCACCACCCCGGCACCGTCCCTCTCTTCGCCTCCAACCCTGCCGTCTGAGGAGACCGAACTCGAAGCGCTGCGGAAGCAGGTCCAGGCACTGGAAGAGGAGAACCGGAGGTTACGGGAAGAACAGGGCATCCTCCACCAGATCATCCGCATGGTCCAGGACTTCTTCCGGTTCCTGCTGCCATCCCGGAATCACTGACCGTTCGCCCGCCGCCACGCACCCTTCTCCTGAAAGGATCCTGCGACCCGGGCCCCTTACCGTCATGGATCCTGATGATACGCGGGAGGGCGGGCGGGATGTCTCCCTCCCTGGCGGCGATGGCCGGGCTGCCAGCCCAGTGCCAGGGACGGGAAAGGTCCGGTACGACAACGCCTATATCCCGCCGCGTCCACCTCATTCCATGCAACGGCGGGAATGGCTGATCCTTTCAGTACCACTCATCGTCCTGCTGCTGACCTGCGGGTGCGCGGCACCGCAGGAGGGAGATGCATCCATGACACCATCACAGGCACAACGGGTACAGCTGGAGACCACGATGGGGAACATCACGCTGGAGATGTACGGGCACATGCCCGTTACAGCGGGGAATTTTGTCTCGCTGGTCCAGAAGGGATACTATGACGGCGTCATCTTCCACCGGGTTATCGACGGGTTCATGATCCAGGGGGGAGACCCGACCGGAACGGGCCGGGGCGGGCCCGGGTATACGATCAAGGATGAGTTCAAGACCGGCAACCGGAACGACCGGGGGACCATCGCCATGGCGAACGCCGGCCCGAACACCGGAGGGAGCCAGTTCTTCATCAACGTGGCGAACAACAACTTCCTTGATGACCGCCACCCGGTCTTCGGCCGCGTGGTGGAGGGGATGGACGTGGTGGACCGGATCTCCAAGGTGAAGACTGGCGCCGGTGACCGTCCGGTCACAGAAGTGAAGATCATAAAAGCGGTCCTGATCTGAAGGCAGTCCGCACATGACGGACATCACCGGAGGTGACGAACAGGATCCTCCGGGACCGATCCACATGGTGAACCCTCCACAGCAGGACAAGACCTTACCGGTTGTACCGGAAACGCAGCGGGAATCCCTCAGGAGAGCCCTGATCCCGCGGAAGTACCGGGGATTCATCCCCCTCGCCGTTATCCTTTTCATGATGGCGGTCCTTTACCTGGGCCTGATCCTGTTCCCGGGTGGATCCGGGGTTGCAGAACCCTCGCCGGAACCAGTTCTACCGGAAACCGCGACCCCCTCTTCTCCGCCAGCGACCGGCACCCAGCCAACTCCCGCAGGTACGCAGGTCACGGCCACACCCGCCGTTTCCGGCACCCCGGACTTCACCCTCACCACCAGCCCTGTGAGCGCTTCGGCAGGGCCAGGCGAGACGGTGACCTATACGATGGTCATCGACGGAAAGAACGGATTCGATTCCCCTGTCAGGCTGGAATTGACGGCAACCGCCCTCTTTGTCACCCGGCGGTATGACTTTGGCACGTACAATCCGCCGTTCCCCCAGACCATCCATTATCCCTTTGTGGTTCCGGACTACCTCCCGCCCGGTGTGACCGTCGATGGTGTCCTGAAAGCCACCAGCGGTGACCTGGTCCGCGAGAATCGTCTCATACTTGTCGTAGAATAAGGAACTGGTGCGACAGGTGTCTCCTTCCCCCCCATCCGTAGGGCGGGAAGCACCGGGGGATGCTCCTCCAGGCGCATCCATCCTTCCTGGTTCCGCAATCCCGGGATTATACCCGCCGGAACATCCCGTCCAGCTGGTGCCGTGTCAGGGCCACCATGGTCGGCCGGCCGTGGGGGCAGGTGTAGGGGTTGGAGGTGCGGGAGAGCTGCCGGATCAGCCGCTGGCTCTGCTCGGGGGTGACCGGCGCCCCGGCCTTCACGGCGGACCGGCAGGCGATGATCCGGATCACCCGTTCCTCGCTGGTCACCGAGGGATCCTCCCCTTCAGTGAGGAGATCGCCGAGCACATCCTGGATAATGGAGTCGTCCCCGGTCCTCCCCAGGACGACGGGAACCGCGGTCACGGCAAAGGTGTCCTTCCCGAACTCCTCCAGAACGAGCCCCTGCCGGCCGAGGGCGGGGAGGTAGAGCCGGAGCGCTTCCGTCTCCCTTGGCGATTTCCTGACCGGCAGGGGCGCCAGCAGCTCCTGGCTCCGCTCGCCTGCAAGGCGTTTCTTTCGGAGCTGTTCGTACATGATCCGTTCGTGGGCCGCATGCTGATCGATGAGAATCAGGCCGCCGTCCGGGGTCCGGGCCACCAGGTAGACGTCCCCCACCTGCCCGATGACCTCCATCGCGGGAAGGGGGACCCGTTCCTCTGCAAGGCCCGTGGGGAGCTCGGTCTGG
>JAJRDC010000221.1 GCA_028678635.1 Methanomicrobiales archaeon | reverse complement strand
CGGGGATCTCCCGCATCAGCCGTTCCGCGGTCTCCCTGTCCACATGGCGGGAGAGGAGGAGGAGGGAGTTCCGGGGGAGGTACGGAGGCTGGGTCATGGCAAAGCCGGGGTGTACCAGGGGAATCCCTGTCTCCCGGAGGGGGCTGCCGTGGGAGAGGAGACCCTCCTCCACCATGACGGTATAGATATCCACAAAAACGTTGTCAATGAACCGTTTCTCGCAGGTGCAGACCGGCGCATTCCCCCGGCCGGGGGGCGGGGGCTTCTCCTTGTCCAGGACCTGGGGTTTGCAGGCCGGGCACGGGGCAAAAACGGTGTCCAGGGTATCCAGGATCTGGTGGGCATACTGCACGCAGTCCTCACCGCAGACAGGGCACTTCATCGATGGGCCCGATGCGATTCGAACGCATGACCGCCCGGTTATGAGCCGGGCGCTCTCACCGGACTAAGCTACGGGCCCGGGAAGATAGAGCGCCGCCAACAGGACTCGAACCTGTGACATGCTGGTTAACAGCCAGCCACTCTACCAACTGAGTTATGGCGGCATCAGGCGATATGCTTTATTACATCTTCGCGGTGGTTTAAGAAACTTTGGAACTGGCCTTTTCCGAAGGTATTTTCCCGCAGCCGGGATGCCCGGGTCACATCCTCCCGCCACGGGAACGGGGGCAGGGTCGCCGGGCGGTCCGGGATCAGCTACCGCCGGTCCCTCTTCAGGGCCTGGATCTGCCGGACCAGCTCGTCCAGCTCCTGGTCCACCTTCGCGAGGAGCACCTTGGCCTTGGGGGTGGACACCGCCCCGGACGGGGAGGCACGGATGTAGTCAAGGTGCTCCAGGATCCGGAGCGAGTACCGGATCCGGTGGTAGGGGAGGTCCAACAGGAGGGAGAGCTTCATGATCCCGATGGGCTCGTGCTCCACTACCGCCGTGAGGACCTGCAGGTGCCGTTCCAGCAGTTCCACCTCTCCCTTCAGCTTTGCGAGCATCCCCCACACCCCCTGATCCCGCTTCGTCCCTCACCCTGCCTGTCCGCCGTTCTCCCCTTTGCCCTGGCCGGTGTCTTCGGAGGATGCCTGGATCCTCTGCCTGTGGTCGTCCTCCAGCCACTGTTTCGTCTGACGGTACATCCGCAGGAAAAACCAAAAAAAACCTAAGGCGGCTGCCAGGAGCACTGCCACGCCGGCCTTTCCCGCCGGGGAAGGTACCTCAAAGTACAGAAGGATGGCCACGGCGATGAGGATCAGGATGGCATTCAAGATCACGATGAGCTTGATGAACCGGATCCTCAGATCGGCCCTGGCTGCATCATCCATGGAGGATCATGGAACGCAGGGATAAAAGTACTTGTGGGTAGAGTACCAAAGAGGAGAGCAAATGGAACCACTGGACGAGGCAATCCGGACTGCGGGGACCTCGGCCTACGTGGCGTACGCCTCGTCGGCCGACGCGGACATGCTGTACCTGACCCGGTTCCGCACAACGGATCCCATTGTGTATCTGAAAAAGCCCGGGGAACGGGGGACCGTGGTCCTCTCCCAGATGGAATATGAGCGGGGGATCCGGGAAGCCACCGCCGCGGTAATGACCCGGGCCGATGCCGGTCTCCCCGGGATCCTGAAAGAGGAAAAGGATCGCACAAAGGCATATGCCCGGATGATCGCCGGCCTTGCCGGCGGGGACATCCTTGTGCCCCCGCAGTTTCCCCTTGGGCTTGCGCGGGAATTGGAGCAGTACCACCGGGTCGCGGTGGACCCAGGCACGGTGGCAGCCATGAGGGCGGTAAAGCGGAAGGATGAGATCCGGGAGATCCGGAAGGTGGTCCTTGCCGCGGAAGCGGCGGTGGGAAAGGCGATCCGGCTCATAGAACGGGCCACGGTGAACGGCGGAATCCTGCACAGGAACGGGAAGCCCCTCACCTCCGATCTCATCCGGCAGGAGATGCACACCCTCCTCCTGGCCCGGGGGTGCCGAGCCCAGGACACCATCGTGGCCTGCGGACCGGACTCGGCGGTACCCCACCTCCGGGGCGAGGGGCCCCTGCGGGAAGGGGAACCCATCATCATCGATCTCTTCCCCCGCGACGAAGTCACGGGGTACTGCGCCGATCTCTCCCGCACGGTGGTGAAGGGCGAGCCCGACGCAAAGGTGGCAGAGATGTTCCGGGCGGTCTATGAGGCGAAACGCCTGGCCGCCTCCCGGGCAAAGCCCGGTGTGGAGGGGGCGGCCCTCCACGAGGCGGTGGTGGAGTTCTTTGCCGAGCAGGGGTTCGAAAGTAACACCCGGGGCTTCATCCACAGCCTGGGCCACGGCGTCGGTCTTGAAGTCCACGAGGATCCGTCCCTGGGACCGGGGGGTGGTCCGCTGGCCGCCGGGAACGTCTTTACCCTGGAACCCGGCCTGTACTACCCGGAGGTGGGCGGAGTCCGCCTGGAGGACATGGCGCTCCTCTCGCCCCGGGGCTGCACCCTCCTCTCGAAGCTGGGGGAGCGGCTGGGCGTATGAAGGACACCGTCCTGGAGGCGTACCGGGAGGCCGGCCGGGTGGCGTCCCGGATCCTGCGGGAGGGGACCGCCATGGTCCGGGTGGACGGGAGCATCTTCTCGGTGGTGGAGGCCGTCGAAGCCCGGGTCCGGGAGGAAGGGGCCGGCCTCGCCTTCCCCCTGAACCTCTCCGTGAACGAGGACGCGGCCCACGACACCGCCACGCCGGGTGATACCCGGATCTTCCGCAAGGGTGATGTGGTGAAGATGGACCTGGGGGTGCAGCTGGACGGCTACATCGCCGATACCGCAGCCACGGTGGACCTTGGTGAAAATCTCCGGCTTGTGGAGGCCTCACGGCAGGCCCTGGAGGCGGCCATTGCCCGGGTCCGGCCCGGGGTCACCACCGGCGAGCTGGGTGCTGTCATCCAGGCAGAGATCGAGGGCCGTGGGTTCCGGCCAGTGGTCAACCTCACCGGCCATGGCCTGGACCGGTACCGGATCCATGGACCCCCCACCATCCCCAACATCGCCATCCAGGGTGGGGCCGTGCTCCAGGAGGGGATGGCCTTTGCCATCGAACCGTTCGCCTCGACGGGCACCGGGGTGGTGAGCGATGCGCCCCGGATCCAGATCTACCAGCAGATCGCCGAGAAACCGGTCCGGCTCCCTGCGGCGAGGGAGATCCTGGCGCAGGTGAAGGAGAGGAACGGCCTCCCCTTTGCCCGGCGCTGGCTGGACGGGTCCCGGGTGGATAGGGGACTGTCCACACTGGTGCGGGCGGGGGTCCTCCACGTCTACCCGGTTCTGCATGATAAGCCCGGGTCCCTGGTCTCGCAGGCCGAGCATACCCTGATCGTGACCGCGGACGGATCTCTCGTCACCACCCGCTAGGATTCCATGTGGAAATCCTTATTGGAACCCGGGTGATAGAATATTGTTTACGCTCATGCCTCCCGATGCCGTCCCCGAGACCCTGCAGGTGATGGAGATCCTCCTCACGGCCGAGGTGTTCAACACCACTCCGCAGCTGGATGCCAATGATCTGAATCCCCCCTGCCGGCGGATCTTCGGGATCGGCGAGGGCGGCGACGAGGTGAGGAGGCCGGTCGTGGTACCGGAAGCCGTCCTCCGGGAGGTGCTGGGGATCCGGGGGTCCCTGGAGAAGGTGAAACAGCATCCCTTCGTGGAGCAGGAGCCCCTGGGGAAGCGCCTCCGGATCTCGGCCCTGGAACCTGCGGCCCGGTGGTTCCTCTCCCACGGGGGGAAGCCCCGGATCAGCGGCAACCCGGCCCTCGCCCATTTCTTCGAGCACTTCGACTCGGCCACAGCGGATTACCATGCGGCCCGTGAGGCGAACCCCCGGATCGAGGACACGCGGCCCTACCTGGACGCCCGTGTCTCCCGGGCCATCGCTGACGACGAATCCCTGCGGTCGGCCATGGAGCTCCTGATCGTGAGTGCTCCCGAGGAGGTGGAGCAGACCCTCCAGCGTCTGGTGATCACCGAAAATCAGCGCCGGGTCATCACCAAGATCCGGACCGCCATGGAGCACCGGGACTTCCTGGCCAGCCACCGGATCCTGGAGGTAGGGAAGCTCCTCTTCGTCGGGCCGCCGGGGACGGGGAAGACTACGCTGGCCCTCGCCCTCTCCCGGGAGCTTCATCTCCCGGTGCTTGAGGTCCGGCTCTCCATGATCACGTCCCAGTACCTGGGGGAGACCTCCAAGAACATTGACCGGATCTTCCAGTTCGCCAGGAAACTGGCCCCCTGCATCCTCTTCATCGACGAGTTCGACTTCGTTGCCAAGAGCAGGATCACCGATGACCACGGCGCCATGAAGCGGGCGGTGAACATGCTCCTCAAGAACATTGACCGGATCAACCTGGTGCGGGACCGGGTGCTCCTGATCGGCGCCACCAACCACCCCCAGCTGCTCGACGAGGCGGCCTGGCGCCGGTTCGACGAAGTGGTGGAGTTCCCGCTCCCGGACGAGCCGATGCGCCGGGAGATCCTGGCATCCGTTACGTCTTCCCTGGAGTGCACGGGCGATCTCTCCTCCCTCGCGGCCCGCACCGACGGATTCTCCGGCGCCGACCTCCGGGTGCTGGTACGGGAAGCCCTCCTCTCGGCACTGGTGCGGGGGGACCGGTGCATCGGGGAAGCGGACCTGGAGAACGGCATCCGGCTCGTCAAGGGACGGAACCACCTGCGCGGCACGGAATAGCATGCGGATTACCCTCCTCGGGTCCGGCGACGCGGTAGGGACCCCAAAGGTGGGGTGCCGGTGTCCGGTCTGCACGGAGGCGGCCCGTTCCGGGAGGCAGCGGCTCAGGACCTCGCTCCTGGTCCAGCATGGCGGGAAGACGATTCTCGTGGACAGCGGCCCCGACATGCGGCGGCAGCTGCTGGCGGCCGATGGACCGGTCATCGACGCCGTTCTCTGGACCCACGGCCACTACGACCACTACACCGGCTATGGCGACTTTTACCGGGTACAGGATCCACCGCCCGTCTACGCGGATCCCCGGACGCTGGACTACGCGGGGGAGTACTTCACCTTCCTCTCCTTTGCCCGCCACCCGGTGGAACCCTACCGGCCCTTCGACCTCTTCGGGATCACCCTCACCCTCATCGAGGTGAACCACCCCCCCGCCTACGCCTGCGGCCTTGTGCTGGAG
>JAJRDC010000019.1 GCA_028678635.1 Methanomicrobiales archaeon | reverse complement strand
AGAGGATAAAGCCAGCGCCCGTGGAACGAATGGGCGGAGACGGGCTGGTGGGGGCCGGCAGCCCCTCACCGTCAGCGGGTGACGATCCGCTGCATGAGCGCCATGATGCCGGGCCGCGTCCTCTTTGAAGCAGGGCGGGGGCCACCCATGTCGAGGACGCATGCTCCCATCATCTCCCGGTTCAGGCGCTCCGTGATCTCATCAAAGATCCTGTGGTAGGCCGGGCACATGGGATCCACGCCCCGGATCTCACCCCGGGACGGCACCAGGGCATTGTAGGGGCATCCCCCCCGGCAGTAACGGATATGAGCGCATTCCCTGCAGGCCGTGTCGATGTGCTCCCGGTAACGGGCAAAGAGCTTCCCGGCAGGGGAATTGTCAAGGTCCTGCCTAGTGGGCCGGTCCCTGACGTTACCCATGGCGAACTGCTCCATGCCCACGAACCGGTAGCAGGGGTAGATGGACCCGTCGGGCCCAACCGCGTAGGTGGTCCCCATGCAGTCGGCGAAGGTGCAGACGGTCCCCCGCCGGGTGAAGACACACTTCACGAGATCGGTGATGTTCATCACCTCGATCCCGTCCAGGTTGTCCAGGCTCCGGTCCAGGAGGAAGACCAGCAGGTCGCCGTACTCGGCCGGGTCCAGCGCCCACTGGTCCGGGCCCCTGTGCCTGAGGGAGGGGAGGGCAGGGTGCAGCTTCATGGTGAACCCCTGCTCCCGGAAGAACTGGTAGATAGCGTCCCGCTCCTTCACGGACCGGGAGGTGAAAGTGCAGATGAAGCTGACCCGGAGGTCGTGGGCCCTCGCCATCTCATACCCCTTCATGGTCCGGTCAAAGTAGCCCTCCCCCCGCTGGGCGTCGTTGATCTCACGCGGTCCGTCGATGCTTGTCCCGATGGGGACATGGTACTCGGCCAGGATCTCCGCCAGTTCCGGCGTCAGCTTCCAGAGGTTGGACTGCATGGCAAAGGCAGGGGTCAGGTTCCACAGCCCCTCAGCGATGAGGGGCAGGGCCTGCCGGTAGAAGGCAGCGCCGGCCAGGAGCGGTTCCCCGCCGTGGAAGGTGATGGTCACCGGCAGGTCCTGGAACCCCTTCAGCCACTCCACCGTTTCCCTGACGGTGTCGATGCTCATCACCGGGGATCCCTCCTCCGAGGACCAGCAGTAGCGGCACCGGGCAGGGCATCCGAGGGTGGGGACCAGCATCACATGGAAGGGTGTCTTCACGGTTACCGGTAGCTTGCCCCCCATCCCCGAAATAGTGATCGGTAGCTTGGGACCAGGGAGATCTCCTACCGGCGGACCCGGACAGGGATGGGATCCCCCTTGCGTTTTTCTCAGTCAACTCCGCGGGGGGGGTTCAGAGACATGGTGCGGGAGGGGGCAAGCCCCCTCCCGGCCCCTCCCCCAAGAGGATAGATCGTTCTTCGGTTATTTTCCGCAGTTTCTCCCATACGGATTTACCGCGGGGGGACGCCCACGCGGCGGGGGGCGGAGCCCCCCAGGAGCGTCCCGGCATACCACGCAAATGCCTCCAAGCGCAGAAGGTCAATCGGAAAATACCTCAGCCAGCGCGGCGGGGGCGGTGAACCCCCGAGGTCGTACCACTGGTTATCAGCAGATACGAAATACCGTTATCCAGTTTCCGCTGGAGAGATCAAGAGGGGCCGGGGGTCACCCCTGCCTTTCGCCCATCGCCTCCCGGCTCCGCATCTGGTACAGGTGCACCGGGTCCATCTCCCGGTACTGGCCGTCGCCGGTCCGCATGATGATCGTCCGGATCCCGGCGTTCACGATCATCTTCGAGCAGAGGTAGCAGGGCCAGATATCGGTGGTCTTCTCGTTCTCCACCTCGTAGCCGGCCAGGTACAGGGTGCAGTTCCGGGCATGCTTCCCTGCCTGGAGGAGGGCGTTCATCTCGGCGTGGACGCTCCGGCACTTCTCATAGTTCGAGCCGGAGGGGATGTGATGCTCCAGGCGCCAGCACGTCCTGATCTCGGTGCAGTCCAGCTGCTTCCGGGGAGCACCGGTGTAGCCTGTCGAGACGATCGTGTTGAACTCGTCCACGATGATGGCCCCGAAGTTGCGCCGGAGGCAGGTCCCCTGGTGGGCGCAGCGGTGGGCAAGGTCAAGGAAGTACTGGTGCCGGTTCGTCCGCATGGGGAGATGATGGGGGGAGCGAGGGGAAAAAACTTCCACTCCGGAGAGAGCCTTCGAAATATACCCCTCACCCGGTTCCCGGCTGGGCATCATCACCGCGTTGCAGATCTGTTGAACTGTTCTCCATTTTACCGTGTTTTGTTCATTCTATTTAGATTTTGGAGACATTCCATAGGTTTTTATACGGACATGCCCATATGACGTTCCTCGTGGAGTACCGGTGCTGAACCGGTACCGATCCCGTGGAATCCGGGGAGGGTGAACACGGGACCGGATACTGCCAGAAGACCGGCACTCACGGCTGTATTCATCGAGCGAGTGGTTGCTATGAACGGAACACGTGACAGGAGACCGGTGCTCGTGGCCGTTACCCTGGTGGTGCTTATCCTCGCAGGGGTGGTCCCGCAGACAGTCGGTGCAGCACAGCAGGCGAAATTCAACGGCCTTGGCCCCTACCGCATGATCTGGAGCCGGTATTACAGCAGTTCCATCACCGCCGGTATCTTCAAGATGCAGATCCAGGGATCATCCGCCCTGGTTGATTCGTACTGCATTGACCTCTACAAACCCATCCGGATCGGGAACATCCTTCTTGTTGACGGGGATCTCTCGGATGCCCCGGGAACCGTTGACTGGTGCCGGGTGGCGTACATCCTCGCGAACTATGATTACACCAGGAGCTACTCCAGCGGGCATCCCCTCTATGGTCTGAACAACATGTACGACCGGGCCGCCGCCATCCAGGCTGCCATCTGGTATGTCACGACCGCGCCTTACGGCCCCTACCCGACCGGAGGGAAATACCAGTACATGAGCGATCCCAAGACGATGACGCCACGGTACGATGCCTACTATGCATCAGCCCCGGAGAGAATCCGGAATGCGGCGACGGGGATTGTCAACTTGCTGCCCGCAGAGTGCGATGAGACCTTCCGGTATCCTGATGAGATCGTCCTCACCCCGGCTGCAGCGCAGGCCTGCACCGGCCAGGTGCTGACCGCCACCCTCACCGATCAGCACGGAGATCCCCTGGCAGGGGTAAAGGTGGTCTTTAAAACCGACCTGGGCTCCTTCAATGACAACGGCATTGTGACGCAGATGATGGTCATCACCGATGCGGCAGGGCACGCATCCGTGACCCTCTACGATCTCCTCCCGGGGCAGACGGCAACGGTCACGGTGTACGCGACCGGGAACTACGGGAGCTTCCTCTATGACCCGCTGGATTCCAGGCAGACACTGACCACTATCGCGCTGATTCCCACGTCAGTGGCTGACACCTCACAGGTCTCCTGCACCACGGTACCGCCTCCGGTGGGCCTTGACATCTCGAAAACAGCCGAGACCTCCCTGACCCGGACCTACCAGTGGAGCATTCAGAAGAGCGTGGACATCCCGGTCCATGACCTGTATGCGGGGGAGACCGGGACATCCACCTACACCGTCAGGGTGGAGAAGAGCATCCTTGCCGACAGCAACTGGAAGGTGAAGGGAACCATCACCATCCACAATCCCAGTGCAACCCAGGCGGTCCTGATCACGGGCATCGCCGACAGGATCGAGAAATCGGGAGCCCCGGATATACCGGTGACGATCTCCTGCAAGAA
>JAJRDC010000298.1 GCA_028678635.1 Methanomicrobiales archaeon | reverse complement strand
GTCCCCCCGCGGTTGATCCGGATGGCTGAGTTTCAGTATGCGCATATGACAGGTCCATCCTCTCGCCGTGGGGGTGGGAGAGGGAGGGGTCCGTGCCCTCTTCCGTCACCTGTTCGCGAACCCCTGAGCAAATATCCGGTGCCCTGTCGACACGGGGGATCAGCCTCTCGTCGTCGGGGAGGGGCCGGGAGGGAGCCGGTCCCTCCCGCATCAGGCTGCGGGAACAGATCGTATGACGGGAGGGAAAGAAAGGGAGGGGTCACCCTTCGGTTTATCTCTCTCTTTCGGAACTCTGGCTCACCGCGAGACATCCAGCAGGGCAACCCGTTCCAGCACGAGGTCCCGGAACCGGTCTTCCCCGCCCGCCGCCGCCAGCTCATCGTCCGTGATGCCGAAGGCCTCGGCGAGCCACCCACGCTTCTCCGGAGTGATCCGGTCCCAGTCCTCCTCCACGAACTCCATGCAGCCGGCGAGGGTTTCCCAGGCCGCGATCACCGGTGGCACGAGGATCACGTAGCAACGGTTTCTCCCCGTATGGATACCGAAGCCGGTGGCAACGCTGCACTGGCGGGAACCGGCCGCGTACAGGAGGGCCTCCATCTCCAGGGTGTTGGCGATGGGATCCCCGCCCGTCACCGAGCGGAGGGCTGCCTGGATGGCCGCCGCAGCGTGGGCACGGCCGGCCAGCCTGTCCGCGTCCAGGCAGATGATACGGGTCCGGAACCGCTCCCCGATCCCGCGGATGCCCCCCAGGAACCGGGCCGGATCAGGGATGGTGATGACCGCCTGCCGGATGGCGAAGGCCTCCGCCATCGGGATCCTGGAAGGATCCCCCATCAGTCACCCTCCGGGAGCCTGGTCTGGGGATCGGGAGGGGACGGGAAGCCGTTGCCGGCGGATCCCCGTTTCCGGCCAAGCCCGCCGATATCGGCGAGCACCTGCGCGGCCACCGCCCGGCCCAGGATGGGGGTGAGCACCTCCAGGCCGGCCTCGGCCACTTCACGGGGAGAGGTGATTCCCTGGTTGAAGAGCCGGCGTGCCCGGACCCTTCCGATACCCCTCAGCGAAACGAGGGGCAGGAGTTCCGGCTTCACCCCGTACTTCATCCGCGTTTCCATGGCAGCAACGGGCTGCGCGTGGATGGGCGCGAACGCCCTGGAGATCCTGGCAGCGCCGTGGAGGAGCCACCCCACCCCCTCCGTGAGGCCATAGATATCACCGGGATTGATGCTGTACCGCTCGCAGATCATGGCATCACCTACCTCGCCGGCCCAGTCCTGCAGGACGAGCGCCGTCTTCAGGCTCCGGTAGAAGTCCATGAAGGCCTCCTCGTCGTCAAGGGGCACATCCACCCAGAGGTCCTCCCCGTGCTCCCCCACGAACCGGTCCAGGATGGGGATGTCCCCCTGCCGGACGTAGAGGGTGATCATATCCGGCGTGCTGCAGATCAGCTGGAGGAGACCGGTGTCTGAGTACTCGGTCACGCAGGAGAGGGCCTGGAGCATTATGTCGGCGCTCCGGGGATCCAGGTAGAGGCGGGAGACGAGAGATCCATACTCGGTGGCCGAGAGGTGCCCGGGGAGGTTTGTGAGCATCTCCACGCCGGCGAGCCACGAGAGTATCCGGTCCACGTGCCGCTCCAGGGGGCCCCTGGACTTCTTCTGGTAGGCGAGGAGGGTCCGATCCATGAACCGGAGGATCTCCTCCCGGCTGGAGGCAAAGCCCGTGGCGACAAGGGAGAGGACGTGGGTGCAGAGGGCCGCCCGGGTGGTGCACCGGGAGGAGACGTCCTCGGGTGCCGAGTTCACGTAGTGTTCTGCCAGGGACTGGAGGGCGATGGCATCCTTGGCGATCAGCACCGCCTCGCCGTAGGGGTCCAGGCCGGGCCGCCCTGCTCTCCCTGCCATCTGGTGGTACTCCCGGACCGGGATGGGCTGCATCCCCTCGCCGGTCTGGTAGCGGAGGTAGTCCCGGATGATCACCCGCCGGGCCGGGAGGTTCAGGCCGGCGGCGAGGGTGGGGGTGGAGGCGATGCACCGGATCTTGCCCGTCCGGAACCCGCGCTCGACGATGGCCCGCTGCTCCCTGCGGAGGCCGGCATGGTGGAAGGCGGCGCCCTGTCCCACGCAGGCGGCCAGCGTCCGGTCCATCTCGGTCTCGGCCAGGCTTCCCAGCTCCCGGGCGTATGCGTCCAGCTCCGGCTCGTGGCAGGCCAGGGCGCCGGCCGCCCGCTTGGCAAATGCCTCCGCGTTCCGCCGGGATGAGACAAAGACCAGGCACTGCCCCCCCTCAGCCACCGTGTCCAGGCAGAGGTTCAGGTCATCGAACCGGCTGATCCCCTCCACCCGCCGCTCCCCGTCGGAAAAATGGATGGCGCCCCGGTGGAAGATCCCTTCCCGGAGCTCCACCGGCCGCCAGGAGCTGGTGACCACCCCGGCATCCAGCCAGCCGGCCAGCTCCTTCGGGTTCCCGATGGTGGCGGAGAGGGCCAGGACCTGCATGGAAGGATTCCGGGCCCGGAGCTTGGTCACCACCATCTCCAGGGTGGGGCCCCGGCCCTCGTCGTCCAGCAGGTGGACCTCGTCAACGACAAGGAGCGTGATCTCCGAGAGCCAGGGGGTCCGGTTCCGGAGGAGCGAGTCCACCTTCTCGCTCGTTGCCACAATGATGTGGCAGCGGCCCAGTGCCTCCTCCCGGCGATCGTAGTCACCGGTGGCGATACCGGTGACGGGCCCCTTCCGGCGGAACTCCTCGAACTTCTCGCTGGCAAGCGCTTTTAACGGCACGATGTAGAGGCACCGGCCGCCGCGGGCGATGTGGTGGTGCATCGCCATCTCGGCGACGAGGGTCTTTCCGCTGGCCGTGGGGATGGCGACGAGCAGGTTCCTGCCCTCGAAGATCCCCTTCCGGACGCACTCCTCCTGCGGGGGATAGAGGGAGGTGATCCCGGAGTGACGGTAGTGCTCCTTCAGGGAATCGGGAATGGGCAGCGCGGCAATCTCCATGGTCACCTCCCGGTGTACCGAATCCCGGGGCCCATCCCGCAGCCGGCGTCCATCCCCATCCCGTTCAGTAATAGGTGCCCAGCAGGTCCTGGGCCGTCTCGCGCTTCTTCTTGTCCAGGAAGGAGAAGACCGTTTCGTGGGGCACGCCGTTCACGAGCATCTCGACAGCAGTGCGGGCGGTCTTCAGCTGCTCATGACCCCCGATCAGGGCCACGGACTTGCCGAAAACCGAGATCTGGGTCCCTGTCATCTCCTCGATCTGTTCCCGGGAACGGCCATCCCGCCCGATGATCCGGCCCCGGATCCGCTCCAGTTGTGCGGTGGTTTCGGCGATGCCGGTGAGGTCGATCACGTCCAGCATGGCGTCCTCGTCCCGGAGGAGCAGGAAGGCCCGCTCGGGCGAGAAGCCGCGGCTGATCGCTTTGATCACCTCCACCGCCGTGATCACCCCTTCCGCGTTCTCGCCCTCCACGACCACGAGGCCCTCCTTGCTGTCAACGCGGATCACGGCGCCTGTCTTCTCCTCCAGTTCCCGTTTCGTGGCCCCGCCTTTGCCGATGAGGGCCCCCACCCGGTCCCCCCCGATCCGCACCTCTTCCCGTGTCATGGCCGATGCCCTGTTGATCCGATCAAGGCCCCTCGAACCGTTCGCCGGCGATGCGGCGCAGCAGGACCTCGTCCTCTATCACTTCGCAGTACTGCGAGAAAAACCTGTTCACGTTCCGGATATCCCGCAGGAGAAATGGGAGTGCACGGGGATGGTCGCGCGTCACCGCCTGCCCCATGTCGATGAGGTACGCCTGGCCTTCCGAGAAGAGGATGTTGAACTCCGAGAGGTCCCCGTGGACCAGCTTCGCCTCACGGTAGAGCCGGTCCATGGAATCCACGACCTGGGCGTAGACGGCCGCGGGGTCCTCCATCTCCACCAGCCGGATCTGCGGATAGGGGACCCCCTCTTCTCCAAGGAACTCCATCAAGAGGATGTTCCGGTCAAAGGCGTAGGGCTCCGGCACCCGGAGACCGGCAGAGCGTGCCCGCTTCAGGTTCGAGAACTCTTTCCGCGTCCAGGCAAAGATGATCTCCTTCCTCGTGCGCCGGACGTTTCTGAACCTGGGATCGCCGTCCAGGTACTCGGTCATGGCCTTGAAATTGGCGGTGCGCATCATGTAGATCTTGATGGCCACTCCCTTCCCGTCACGTTCGCCATAGAAGACATTCCCCTCCTTCCCCGTGGCGACAACACCGCCGATCTCCGAGAAGATCTTCTTGTGGGCCAGTTTGTACAGGGCAAGGAGGGTCACCTCGTCGAAGACGTCCCCCCGGACCTTTAACTGGTCCGCGTCCTTGACCCGGATCCCCATCTCCTCCAGCCGGTGATCGAAGTCCCTGCGGAGGGTGTCCGGGTCCATGGGTCTCCTCGGTGCTACCCCAGCCGGTCCCGGACCGGGGCCAGCACCTCCGCCAGGGAAGCGGCGGTGGCAGTCTTCAGGTCCATGGGATGGACCTGCCCGTTCCCGTACGCGATTTCGAGATCCGGATAACCGGGGAAGGTCCGGTCCCCGCCAAATTTCGCCGGCCGCTTCACGGTGACGCTTCCCAGCCGGGGGAAGACATGGTGCTGCAGGATCTGGAGGATGGGGTTGTCCGTGATCGCCGGCGGGCAGAAGGCCTTCCCGATCTTCTTCCTGATGGCCTCCTCGCTGTCGGCCACCGAGATGTAGTTCCCCTTGGACG
>JAJRDC010000225.1 GCA_028678635.1 Methanomicrobiales archaeon | reverse complement strand
CGGAACATCAGTTCCCTCGCCATCGGGGCATCCACCACGTACGGATGTTCTCACAGCGGTGAGACGGAGAGTTACACCAACTGGGTAAACGCCCGGGGGTATAACGGCGGAACGATGGTGCAGTGGAACGCCTCGGCGCATGTGACGGTGACACCGGCGGCACCTGCGATCCGGGTGACGAAGACCCCGGCAGAACAAACCGTCGCATCCGGAGGGACAGCGACCTGGTCCATCACGGTCTCCAATACGGGGAACACGGTACTCGCGCCGATTGCGATCACGGATTACATCAACGGGGTCCGGGAGAGTGCGTGCAGCCGGAACATCAGTTCCCTCGCCATCGGGGCATCCACCACGTACGGATGTTCTCACAGCGGTGAGACGGAGAGTTACACCAACTGGGTAAACGCCCGGGGGTATTCCGGCGGGAGCTACGTGATGTGGAACGCCTCGGCGGATGTGACGGTAGAGTCCGGGTCCGGGCCAACGGGACTCCTGGCCGAGTTCTCCGGTTCGCCCCAGTCGGGAGAGGCGCCCCTCTCTGTCCAGTTTGCGGACCAGTCGTCAGGGAACCCGACAGAGTGGTCCTGGGACTTCGGTGATGGGGAAATGGCAACCCAGCGGTCACCATCACACATCTTCCAGACGGCAGGGACCTACACGGTGACGCTCACCGTCTCGAAAGGGAATGGGGAGCATACGAAAACGAGAACGGGCTACATCATCGCCACCTCCCCGTCCTCATCATCTCCGGTGGCAGATTTCACTGCCTCACTGCTCTCAGGATCGGTGCCCCTGACCGTGTTATTCCGGGACCGGTCCACCGAAAGTCCTGCGGACTGGTCCTGGGATTTCGGTGATGGCGGGTCTTCCAGCCAGCAGTCGCCGTCCCATGTCTACCGGGCGGTGGGGACCTACACGGTGTCGTTGACGGTGAGGAATGCGAACGGCGAGGATATGGAGAGCAAAACCGATTATATCACGGCCGGCCCTTCCCCCTCAACTCCACCGGAGGCAGCGTTCACCGCCTCGCCGCTGTCGGGGAACGTGCCGCTTACGGTCGTGTTCCGGGACCAGTCCACGGGCAGGCCGGACAGCTGGGTCTGGGACTACGGTGACGGGGGCCACGGGTATGGCCGCATCGGCGTGCACCGGTACCGCCTGCCCGGAACCTACACGGTGACCCTTACGGTTGCTAACGAGGGAGGGTCTGACACGGAGACGAAGGTGGGCCTCATAACGGTAACCCGGCAGAGATAGGAAGATTTTCCCTGATGGGGCAAGAACCTCTCTTCTTTTTTTCTATGTTCGTTCCCTCCCTGTCGGAAATGTGAATCGTTTGAGGGTCGGGCGGAATGGACGGGAGAGATGCAATCCAAGTACCGGCTCCCTCTCACAACAGCCTCTCATGACTCCCTTTCTTCCCATATGAAAATCTCATGCCGGTGGGAAATTCAGATGAGCTGTTCAGGAGAAAAAACTCCCTTTGGTAATGGAGTTCAGGAACCGGAAAAGGGCCGGTCTCACATCAGGTAGTACCCGATACCCCTCGGGGTAAGGAGAATATCCCGGAACGACTGGGTGTACTGGGGTGTCTTCACCGTGACGAGGGGCACGGTAACCCCGAACCGGTGTTCGGGGAACCAGAAGGTGCCGTCACCGTAGTCCTCGGCTGCGCCCTCCACCCGGAGGATGGCGTGCGAGGTGTCGATCTCCTCGATCCTGGCTCCCGGGAAATTCAGCACCCGTTTCACCTTCTGCTCCAGGTCACCGGTTCCCATCAGGAAGATGAGGAACCTCATCCCTCCCTCCAGGTGATAGTCCATCCGGACCTGTGCATCCGCCCCGTCCAGGGTGATGGCCACCCCATCCACGCTGAGGTAACCCTCGCTGTTTGCGGCAGCAGCGGCTGCAGGCAGCACGATCGCCATGAGGACCAGGACAAGAAGGGCGTACCTCACAGGGATCACAGTCTGAGTACGATCCGCACCCAGTCATAAATCTTTATCGGTCACCTGCCCGGGCGGGATGTCAGCGGGAGGAATCGTTCATATCGCGCCGGAACCGGGATCCCGGCTTGGTTCGAGCATCATTTACCGAGGATCTTAGTCCCGGAAACTGTGGTACAGGGCATAGAAGCCCATGACCACCGCCGCGATGTAGACCACGGTGGCAAAGTAACTGGGGAAGCCTCCCTGCCGGGAGGCATAGAGGACGAGCGATGACCCGACGACAAGGGCGGCGATGATCAGGCCCACCAGGATCTTGTCTGTGGACTTGTCCATCATGGTCCCCAGCTGCATGAGGTCGGTCTCCATCATCTCAAGCCGGAGGGACCCGCTGGAGAACCGCCGGAGGATGGCATTCAGGTTCGTGGGGAGCTCCACCAGGCCCTCCACCGCCGTGGCGGCAGAGCGCCGGACCCGGTTCGCCATCTCCTGTGCCGTCACGTTCCGCGCGGCAAGGTCCTCCAGGTACGGCTCCACGTAGCCGGTGAAATTGAACTCCGGATCGAGTTTCATGCCGATATCGGCGGCCATCATGATCACCTTCAGCATGAGCATCAGGTTCATGGGCACGCTCAGGCTGTACCGGCGCATGACCGCGGTGAGCTCGTTGGCCATCTGGGCGAAGTTCACCTCCCCCAGCTGGAACTCGGCGTAGTCCATGAGGGAGATGTACAGGTCGTCCCGGATCGCATCCCTGTGTTCAGGCTTGATCTCGATGCCCAGCTTCTCGAAGCACCGGAGCATCAGGTCCACGTCGTTTGTGATGATGGCCTCCAGGAGCTGGATGAAGGTCCACCGTTTCTCGGGCCGGATGATCCCCACGATCCCGAAGTCCAGGAAGACCAGGTCGCCTTTTGCCGTGACGAGGAGGTTTCCGGGATGGGGATCGCCATGGAAGAAGCCGTCTTCGAAGACCTGCTTCAGGTACGCATTGAACCCCATCTTCCCGATCTTTTTCAGGTCGTGCCCCATCCTCTGGATGGCCTCCACATCGTCCACCCGCACCCCGTCGATGAACTCCATGACGAGCATCTGAGGACCCGAGAACTGCCAGTAGATCTTCGGGCACCGGACATGGGGGATGGCTTTCAGGTTCCGGTTCAGCCGCTCGGCGTTCTTTCCGTCCCGTACAAAGTCCAGTTCCTTCCGGATCTGCACGGCAAAGTCCTCCACCATCCCCGAAGGATTGTATACCCTGAGGGCTGGGTACGATGCCTCGACCCTCTTTGCCAGCCACCGGAGGATGGCGATGTCCTTCTCAATGATGGCGGCGATGCCCGGCCGCTGCACCTTCAGGGCAACGGTGGTCCCGTCAGCGAGAACTCCCTTGTACACAATGGCGATGGAAGCGGATCCCACGGGAGTCTCCTCGATGTGCCGGAAGGTACAGGAGAGGTCGCCACAGAGATCCTCAAAGATCGGCCTGACCTCGGAGAAGGGTACCGGCGCCACCTTGTCCTGCAGTTTCTGCAGTTCTGCAATGAGCTCCGGGGGCAGGAGCTCGGTCCTCGTGGATGCGATCTGCCCGAACTTGACGAAGGTGGGGCCCAGTTCCTCCAGGGCCATGCGCATACGGACGTAGACGGGCATGTCCTGGGGGAAATGCCGCTGCATGATCCGCCAGCTCCGGACGGACGGGAAGTACTCGTCCAGGGCGATGCCGAACCCGTACTTCCAGAGCACTTTCGCGATCTGCCGGTACCGTCGCCACCTGGTGACCATTGCGTAGTAATCAGTCGCCGGAACCTAAAAGAGGTGATGGTTCGGCCGGGGAGGAAGATGGTCCCCGGAATCAGGAAAGGGGGTGGGATATGTCCGGTCAGCAGGACATCGTGGGATCGATGGAGAACCTGGTGGCCAGCTTCGCGTACTTCCCGGGGTTCTCCTGGAATTTTTTCTTGCAGCTGGCCGTGCAGAAGTAGAACTCCTGCCCCCCGTGGGTCGCCGTGTGTTTCGCCGTTTCCTCATCAACCTCGGCATAACAGACCGGATCCATGGCCATGGAATGGTGCCTCCATCTCCCACTCCACCTCTGTGGATAAGAATGTGGCGGTGGGAACCCGGATGACTGCGGAGAAAAAAGGTGAATGAAAGTGAACTGGTAAGCGGCAGGTATCACTTCTTCTTGGCCTTGGTGGTCTTCTTGGCCTTGGTCGTCTTCTTTGCCTTCACGGGTTTCTTCTTTGCCTTTGCTGGCATATTTAGCGTTCTATCCAGAGGTGTTAAATCTTTTGTGTCGGTTTGCCACTTTTCAGCACCGGAAAGGTCAGTTCCCGGTTCCCCACACGGCCCATCCCCCGCGCCGGGAAAAAACGGGCGAGGGGTCACCCTCCCGGGAGAGGGGGGCGCAACGCCTCCTCGGTGACTATGGCCCCACGGTCACCGCCCTCCTCCGCCGGTAGGGCAGTACCCCCATCAGCACCGTCGCCGCAGCCAGCGGGAGGATAAGGGTGGAGAGGGCGGCGGCGAGACCCACCGTATCGGCGAGAGAGCCGATGGCGGCGACACCCAGGCCCCCGAGACCCATGGAGAATCCGAGGAGGAGACCTGAGGAAAGCCCCAGCTCGCCGGGCATCAGCTCGTGGGCAATGGCCAGCGTCACCGAGAAGCTGGACCAGAGGGCAAAGCCGAAGCAGAGCAGGAAGAGGATGCTCACCCACCCGGTGGTCGCGAGGAAGGCGGCGAGGGCCGCGATGGCGACCGCCATCCCCGCCACGATCACCTCCTTGCGGCCACGGCGATCCGACAGGGCCCCCCCTGCCATCTGGCCGGCAACCCCGGCCGCGAGCATGGCAGTGGCCAGGACGTTGGCCGTAAGAAGGTCGTATCCCCGGCCCACCAGGTAGGCGGGGAGGAAGGCCACGGACCCGAAGATCACCACCGCCCGGAGGGACGATGCCGCGAGGAGGATCGCCATGGCCTTCCAGTCAGTGGGGGGGGCGGACTCCACGGGCCGGTCGCCGGTAACCCGGGCAGGGGCGGGTGCGATGGGCTGGAGGAAGTACAGGATGATCGCCATCACCAGCGCAGGGATGGCGAGGAGCAGGGTGCCGGTGAGGCCGAAGAGGTCCAGGGCTGCGCCGGCCACCACCGGGCCCAGCGCGAACCCCAGGTTGCCCCCCACCACGAAGTAGGAGAGGAGCCGTCCCCGGTTGGCATCCTGCGAGAGCCTGCCCGTGGTCGCGAGGGCCACCGGGTGGAAGGCGGCATGGCCCAGGGCCGCCACGGCGCAGCAGACGAGGATCACGGCATAGCTCCCGGCCACGCCTACGAGGGAGATGAAGAGGCCGGAGACCAGGATGGAGAGTCCCAGCGGGAGGCCGATGCCGCGCCGGTCATGAACCCAGCCGATCACCGGCTGGGTAAAGGAGGAGACCGAGTTGTACACCGTGATCAGGAGCCCGGCGGCCAGGTAGGTATAGCCTGACTGGAGGACAAGGAGGGCCATGATGGCGGGGAGCGCGGGACCGTAGAGGTCTGCCACCAGGTGTCCCCCCGAGAGGACCCAGACGGTGCGGGGTGCCCGGGGGAGCATCAGCAGCGCACCATCCTCACGATCTCCACCGGGATCTCCCGAACCTCGTCCCTGTGGAACCGGAAGGTGCGCCGCATCGGGAACCGGGCCTCCACCAGGTCGGTGATCTCGGCCCTGCCTTTCACATAGGAGGCAAGGAACGACCGGGACCCGGCGTTGAAGATCCCGTACACCGTGGGGGCATGCAGGAGGGCCGCGTCGATGAAGGGCCGGTCGGCATGGGGTGCCTGGGCGCCGAAGGGGGGGTTCATCACCGCTGTGTCGTACGGGCCAGCCGCCCCGATCGCCTCCTGATTCGAGATATCGGCCTGCAGGAAGGTCACCATGACGCCCAGCCGCCGGGCGTTCTCCCCTGCCGTTTCCAGTGCCTCAGGATCCAGGTCCACTCCGACGGCCTGGCGGGCGGAGAGGAGCATGGCCCCGCAGG
>JAJRDC010000169.1 GCA_028678635.1 Methanomicrobiales archaeon | reverse complement strand
GCCTCGTCCGCCGAAAGTACTGCCGCGAGGGATCCGAAATGGGAGAGGAGCAGCCGGGCACCCCGGGGGCCGACAGAGGGGAAGGATGCGAGGATGTACTCCTGCTGCTCCCGTGCCGAGCGGTAGGTCTTGTGGGGATGGAGCTTCCGGTCGCCCGGTTCCCCGTCCTCGCGCCGGGCCAGGGTCAGGATCATCTCCGCCGTGTCCTCCTCATCCCGGGTGAAGAAGACGGAGATGCCCAGGTCCACGGCAATGGCGGAGAGGGCCCCCCGGACGGCGTTCGGGTTCACGTCCCGCACCGAGTACAGGTCCGGCCCCTCCACGATCAGCACCGGCCTCGGTGCCGAGGCGGCCAGCGCCCGGAGCTGCCCGAAGAGGTCCCGGTCGACGAGCGTGTCCATGAAGTCCCGGGAGGTCTTGCGTTCCACGAGGATCCGGTCTCCGATGGCATAGTCCCCCTCCTCCAGCCGGCGGAGGGTGATCCGGGCCCCTGCCCGGGAAAGGGCCTCCACGACCCGGGAGGAGGTCTCCCGGTCGTCCACCGTGATCCCGGGGCCGGTTGCCACGAACGCATCGATGGCCGTCTGGCCCCGGGGTGCCCCGGGCGGGGAGGCGGGCGGCAGGTTCCGGGCGGCAAGGGTCTTCATCCCGGTGAGCATGGCCCGCTCCTTCTGCTGGCTCACCCACCGGTATGCCTCGTCGGAGGTGCCCTTCGTGACAAGCACGATGATCTTCCCGGCGCCGTGGCGGCCGGTCCGGCCCTTGCGCTGGATGGACCGGATCTCCGAGGGCACCGTCTCGTAGAAGATCACCATGTCGGTGGAGGGCACATCCAGCCCCTCCTCTCCCACGGAGGTGGCGATCAGCACCCGGAACTCCCCCTCCCGAAACCGGCGGAGGGCATCGATCTGCTGCTTCTGGGAGAGTCCCCTCTCGGTGTCCTTCGCTGCCTGGCCCACGAACCGCTCGGCAGCGATGCCGAGTGTCTTCAGGTGATCGGCGACCAGCTGAACGGTATCACGGTACGTGGCGAAGATAATGATCCGGCTGTCGGGGTATGCCCCCAGCTGGGCCCGGACCAGGGACCCCACGATACCCAGCTTGGGGTGGAGTTCCTCGGTCCATCCGGCAGCCGTCTCGGCCAGCGCCCGGAAGTGCGGATCCTGTGCCAGCCTCCGGCTCGCCTTGGACGCACCGGTCCCTGCTCCTTCCGCGGCCAGCTTCTCCAGGTAGCGCCGGAGGGCGCCGCTCCCCTGGGACTCGGCGAGCGCAATGGCGTGGCGCAGCTTCATGATCTCGGCGTACACCGATGCTGCCTGGTAGGCGGTCCGGTCACGGTGCCGGATCCGGTCCTGGATCTGGGCATTCAGCTGGTTCAGGTACCGGATCGTGAGGGCATCTGGTTTGGGAACGGAAAATCCCAGGCCCGCCAGGTACCGGAGCCGCCGGGTAAGCAGTTCCTGGAGTGTCTGGACAGTCTGGGCCAGGGTGGCGGGGAGCTGCACCGGCACGTACTGGATCTCCCGTTCGTGGACGTAGGGCCGGACGTCCTCATCGGTCTCCACCCGGGTCTCCACGTGCCGGATAGCCAGGTGTTCGCAGACCTCCTGGATCTTCTCCCTGACCCCGCCTGGCGACGCGGTCATGGCGAGTATCAGGGGCTTTGCCGCATCCTTCAGGTACCGCTCGGCGATGAACACATAGGCGTAGTTCCCGACTGCCCGGTGGCACTCGTCCACCACAAGGAGTGTCACGTCCGAGAGAGCGTACCTGCCGGCGATCAGGTCGTTCTTCACCGCCTGGGGGGTGGCAAAGGCCACCCGGGCGGACCGCCACTCCTCTGCCCGTTCCTCCGGGGGGGTCTCCCCCGTGAACATGATGAAGGATGGAGACTGGCCCTGCCCGCTCTCAGGGAGGAGCAGCAGTTTCTGGAAGAACCGGAGGTGCTGCTCCACCAGGGGTTTCGTCGGGGCCAGCACCAGCACCCGCCCGCCATCATTGTGGAGCCGGGAGGCGGCAACCAGCAGTGCCACCGCCGTCTTCCCGAGGCCCGTGGGGAGGACCACCAGTGTGTTCCCCTCCAGGGCACTCAGTGCGATGGTCAGCTGGTACTTCCGCTCCTCCAGGCTCCCGGGTCTGACCAGCGGGTGGGTGACGTACTTCATGGGGAGAGGGATGCGAACGTGGCAGAACCGGCCATCAGGCCTCGGAGGGTGGGGACCAGTGCGTCCCGCCGGATCCGTACCTGGGCCATGGAGTCCCGTTCCCGGAGGGTCACGGTGCCGTCCTCCATGGTGGTATAGTCCACGGTGATAGCGAAGGGCGTACCCACCTCGTCCTGGCGGCGGTATCGCCTGCCGATGGCGCCGCTGTCATCGTACTCGGCCAGGAACCCGGCCTGGACCAGGTCCCGGTGGATCTCCTCTGCCCGGCGGTCCAGGCCGTCACGGTTCACGAGCGGGAAAACCGCTGCCTGGATGGGGGCCACGGCCAGCGGGAACCGCATCACCCTCCGGACCTCGCCCTCCACCATCTCCTCGGCATAGGCATGTTCCA
>JAJRDC010000321.1 GCA_028678635.1 Methanomicrobiales archaeon | reverse complement strand
GGCACCGACATTCTGGCGATTCCGTCCCGTTGTCGGGATTCTCTTCATCGGCTTTTTCGTACTCTTTTTCGTGGTCTTCACAGTCGGGGACATGGGACATCTCCCTTCCATTCAGGGGTGTATTCTCCCTCTCTCGCTCTCTTCACTCCTTTTCTTATCCTCTGCGGTCCTCTCTCCGTGCCGCTCCACGGGACAGGTGCCTGTACCGGGTACAGGATCGTACGGTAGGGCGCCGAACGCCGGGAAACGGGCCCCGCTGTGCGGGTGCCGGCCCGGCATGCGCCGGTCTCTCGAAGGCTCGGGATCCTCCCCCTGCACGGGTTGTCGGCACCGCTGTTTATAATGCTTTCCCCTCTCCAACCCCGCGCAGGGACTCCCGGGGAGGGAACCGGAGGTTTTCCTGTCCCCTCCCTCCCAATCTACCCCGCCGGCGATGGGTAAAGGGAAAGGGTTAATGGAGGAGGGATCGTTCTCCACTGTCAAAATAACATCCTCCTGCCCCCGCAGCAAAAAAGGACACATTTCCGGGTTCACGGTGCATCACCATGCGGCTGGCCCCCGGCGGATCGGTAAACCTTTCTCATCCGGTACCGATGCTACTCAGCACATGGTCCCGGACGAGTTCCCGCCGGTGGCTGCCTCACGCCTGACCCCTGCCATGGAGCAGTACCGGTCCTTCAAGGCCCAGCACCCGGATGCCATCCTCTTCTTCCGGATCGGGGACTTCTACGAGACCTTTGATTCCGATGCCGAGACAGTCTCACGGGAACTGGAGATCGTTCTCACTGCCCGATCGAAGGACAGCTCCGGCCACCGGGTCCCCCTGGCCGGCGTCCCGTACCACGCGGCGGAGGGTTACATCGCCCGCCTGGTGGCAAAGGGGTACCGGGTGGCCGTCTGCGACCAGGTGGAGGACGCCCGGGTGGCAAAGGGGATCGTGAAGCGGGCCGTGGTACGGGTGGTCACGCCTGGGACGATTACCGATGCGTCCATGCTCCCCACCCCTGATGCTCGGTACCTGATGGCCGTGGCCCGGGACCCGGACCGGCGGGAGTATGCCCTGGCCTTCCTGGAGACCTCCACGGGGGAGTTCTCGGTCACCGTCTGCGGTGCCGGCGACGCCCTGGAGGAGGTCTTCACCCAGGTGGCCCGGTTCCAGCCCCGGGAGGCCGTGCTGGGGGACGGCGTCCCTGCAGGGGTCCAGGAGGGCCTCCGGGAACGCGGGATCCCCCTCGGCGCCCCGGCCGGTGAACCGCTGCGCCCCTCCGAAGCGGAACTGTTCCTGAAGGAGCACTTCAGGGTCGCCGCGCTGGACGGGTTCGGCCTTTCGGGTGAACCGGCCGCCGCCGTCGCCGCGGCCACCGCCCTCCGGTATGCAGCGGAGACCCTCCACGCCTCCCTTACCCATGTCACTGCCGTCTCCCTCCGGCGCCCGCGGGAGGCCATGGTCCTGGACACGGTGACCCTCCGGAACCTGGAGGTGCTGGAGCCCCTCCGGGCCGGGACACCCCAGGCCTCGCTCATGTCCATCCTGGACCGGACCGTGACACCGGCAGGCGCACGGCGGCTCCGGAAGGACCTGTCGGCACCCCTCCTCTCGGCCGTCGAGATCAACGCCCGGCTGGACGCGGTTGAGTTTTTTGTGAAACGGCCCCTCCCCCGCCAGGAAGTACGATCGCTTCTCTCCCGGTTCCCGGACATCGAGCGGGTGGGGGCCCGCATCGCCTACGGGAATGCCACGCCCAGGGACCTGGACGCCCTCAGTGAGGCGCTCCTGCGGCTCCCCGCGCTCAAAGGCCTGATCGCCGGTGCAGGGCTGGAGGGGCTCCCTTCGGTCCTTGCGGCTGCGGCGGGTCAGATCCGGGACTGCCCGGAACAGGCGGACCTGATCGGCCGGGCCATCGCTGACGATCCCCCGGCCACCACCCGGAACGGCGGCATGATCCGGCTTGGGTATTCACGGGATCTGGACGCCCTCCGGGGGGGAGCTTCCACCGGGAAGGACTCGATCGCGGCCCTCCAGCAGCGGGAACGGGAGGCAACGGGAATCAGGTCCCTGAAGGTGGGATACAACCAGGTCTTTGGGTACTACATCGAGGTGACGAAGCCCAACCTGCACCTGGTGCCGGAGCGGTACCGGCGGAAACAGACCACCGCGTCGGGGGAGCGGTTCACCCTCCCCGAGCTCTCGGAACAGGAGGGACGGATCGCCCGGGCAGAGGAACAGGCCCTGGCCCTGGAGGGGGACCTCTACGAGGCCCTGCTGGCCACGCTCCGGGAGATCGTCCCCCTGCTGCAGGAGACGGCGGCAGGGATCGCGACCATCGATCTCGCCACCACCCTTGCCGATGTCGCAGTCTCGAACCGGTACGTCCGGCCTGTCCTGGACGACTCGGGGACCCTCCTGATCCGGGAGGGGAGGCACCCGGTGGTGGAGCAGGGGATGAAGGGACGGTTCGTGCCGAACGACACCGGGATGGACAGCGGGAAGGAGCAGATCCTGGTCATCACGGGGGCCAACATGTCCGGGAAATCCACCTACATGCGGGCGACGGCCCTCATCGTCCTCATGGCCCAGGCTGGGTCCTATGTCCCGGCCGCCCACGCCCGGGTGGGGATCGTGGACCGGATCTTCACCCGGGTGGGGGCTTTCGACGATCTGTCCCGGGGCCAGTCCACGTTCCTCGTGGAGATGCTGGAACTGGCCCACATCCTGCACCATGCCACGGACCGGAGCCTGGTGATCCTGGACGAGATCGGCCGGGGCACCTCAACGCTGGACGGCTACTCCCTGGCCCGGGCGACCCTCGAGTTCCTGCACGGGAAGGGTCCCCGGGGACCCCGGACGCTCTTTGCCACCCACTTCCACCAGATCGTGGATGTGGAAACAACCCTGCCCCGGGTCAGGAACTTCCATTTCACGGTCAGGGACACGAAGGACGGGGTGGTCTTTGTCCGCAAGATCATCCCCGGGGCCACGGACCGGAGCTATGGGATCCACGTGGCCCGCCTCGCGGGGATACCCCCGAAGGT
>JAJRDC010000301.1 GCA_028678635.1 Methanomicrobiales archaeon | reverse complement strand
TTGCCATCCGGGCATCCTCCACCTGGTCGCAGACGGCTACCCGGTACCCCTTTGCCACCAGCCGGGCGATGTAACCCTCCGCCGCGTGGTACGGGACGCCGGCCAGTGGGACCCGGTGGCCGGAGCTGTCCTTCGAGCGGGCGGTGAGGACGATCTCCAGTTCCCGGGAGACCGTCTCGGCATCGGATTCAAAGGTCTCGTAGAAGTCCCCGATCCGGAAGAAGAGGATTGCATCCGGGTGCTGGGCCTTGAAGGACCGGTACTGCTCCATGGCAGGGGTCAGGCGTGGGGCAGCCACCGGCGGGGACTCGTCCGGGACCATGTGCTGAGTAGCATCGGTACCGGATGAGAAAGGTTTACCGATCCGCCGGCCCGCAGGGGCTCAAAGGTCCCTGTGGGTCCCACGGATCACGAGGAGACGTCTGTACCGTGGTGCAGAACATATCCCCTGAAGTCAACCCTTCCCTGTTACCCTGCATCCCCGGGGGCAGATGGAGAAGAGAGGACACGATATCCACCGGTTCCGCAGGAGAAAGGGCCGGCAGGGGAAAATCTCAGGGAAAGGATTTTATACCGCCGGGACGACTTCCGTGCAGGGGGAGAACCCGAGCCTTCGAGAGACCGGCGCATGCCGGGCCGGCACCCGCACCGCGGGGCCCGTTTCCCGGCGTCCGGCGCCCTGCAGCATACCTCCTGTACATGGTACAGGCACCTTTCCCGTGGAGAAGCACGGCGGGAGGACAGCAAGAGGATGAGAAAAGAAGGAGAGAGAGCGGAGAAGAGAAAATATCCCTGAACGGGAGGAAATGTCCCCATGTCCCCGACTGTGAAAAAAGCGAAGAAGAATGTGAAAAAGACGGCGAAGAAGATCCAAAAAACCGGACGCAACCGGCAGAACGTCGGTGCCAGGAACCCGTACGCCCTGGCCGACGCAGTCCTGGGAGAGCGTCAGAACTGGCAGCGGATGGGCGCCGCCAGGAAAAAGACCATCCTGGAAGAAGCCCTCCGGCGGCCCTACGGGGAACTCTTTGATCCCGTGTATGGATCTCCGCTTTACACCTTGGATCTGATCGGAGAGATCCGGGGGGAGAAAGTGCGCACCATGGCAGGAAATCCCTGTAGCAGCAGTATCTCGCAGTGGGCAGCCATCTCGGGTGGCACCTATTTCAGGGATCCCAAGGCTGACCGTCCGTACATGCAGGACCCCCTGCAGGGATGCGGGAATGACTGCTACGTCCTGGCGGCGTGTTCGGCCATCGCCTGGGTCAGCCCCCAGCTCATCCCCAGCCAGGCAGGACCAGGCTACACCTACAATTTCTGGAACATGGTCACCAATACGGTGAACACCGATGCCCGTCTGGCCCTGGACGCTTCCGGAAGGCCCGTGTATGGCCATTCCCAGGATCCCCTGGAAATATGGCTCTCACTGATCGAGAAAGCCTACGGGATTGCAAAGGGACTGGCCGGGGCGGACAGAGGCGAGCCGAACCTGGCTTCGGACTCCGGCGGGAATCCTGTCACAGCGCTTGCACAGATTGCGAAAGGGGTCAACGCCAATTATACCTCCACGACCATCGAAACGGCAGGAAAGACCTGGGCCCAGATGATGACAGCCATCGGGGTCAACCGGTTTGATCCAGCCAACGCCTGCACGGTTGCCGTGAGCAAGACGAAGTTCCCGATGACTGCCTTCACCTACGTGACCGCGCCGGCCGGCGTCACGTACAGCAGCGACACCATCATGGCCAACCATGCTTACGCGGTTCTGGGGCTCTACCGGTCCAACAACAAGTGTTATATCGTGCTCCGCAATCCGATCGGTCCCGTGGCAGGTGATCCTGCCCTCGCCGGAAGCCTGGCCGCAGGCACCTGGTCCATCCAGACCAACAAATACTACGATCGGGGAGTTCAGTACAACCGGATCCCCGCCGACTCCTACTCCGTGAACCTGGCCGACAACGACGGGACCTTCGCCCTCGACACGGCCGTCTTCATGACCCACTTCCAGGGACTGGGGTACATCAGCTGAGGGCGGGTGAGGGGGAAGATGGACAGGAAGACCATCCGGGCGGTTCTCCTGGTGGCACTCCTGGCCGCATGCCTCATCTTCCCTGTCCTGGCCGGGACCTCCGAATCCATCATCTCGGTGGGAACACCTGACTCGGACCAGCTCCTGCCGGTCATCTCCGGAGACCGTCTCGCCTGGGTGGATTACCGCGGAGGGACCGGGGAGATCTATCTCTACCACGTCCTTACCGGCGACGAGCAGCAGGTTTCTCCGGAAGGCGACATGTGCGACAGCCCGGATATCTCCGGGGACTGGATGGTCTGGCGAGTCTATAACGAATCCTCGGGAGGATACGACCTGGACATCCATGACCTCGCCACCGGAGGGGACATCCGCATTTCCAGCGGTGGTGCGGATCACAGCAACCCGGATGTCGACGGTATCCACGTTGTCTGGGACGATAACCGGGCCGGGAACACCGATATCTACGTGTACGATCTCCTGACGGGAGAAGAAACGCAGATAACGACTGATCCGGGGAATGAGAACAATCCCGCTATCTCCGGCACCCGGATCGTCTGGCAGGTCTGCGGGGTGGATGATTGTGATCTCCAGCTGCATGATACCGTCACCAATGTAACGGAGGGTATCGGTTCACCTCCGGAGTACCAGAGCAGCCCTGCCATCAGCGGTCCGGTCGTGTCCTGGCTGAACGGACCCTATGGCTCCTCCGATATCTCCTATCTGGACCTGGAGACCGATGAGACCGGGAGCCTCACCAGCGGGGGGTCGGCTTCAAATCCACCGGTGATATCCGGAGGCCGGGTTGTCTGGGAAGATAACCGGAACGGGAATACCGATCTCTACGTCTATGATCTCACCAGCCGTGAGGAGGTGCGGCTGGTGGATGACCCGAACGAACAGATCTTCCCCTCCATCGACGGCAACCGGGTTGCCTGGACCGATTACCGGAACGGGATGGCCGACATCTGGCTGGCCACACGCGAGACCGATCTCGCCGCGCCCGTGGCGGCATTCTCTGCGAATGT
>JAJRDC010000005.1 GCA_028678635.1 Methanomicrobiales archaeon | reverse complement strand
CCATTCCTCCTTCGGGAGATCCGTGTCCACGTCCCCGGCGCTCCCGAAGTGGCTGCAGTAGGTGCACCGGAGATTGCACCGGCTCGTGATCTCGATGTCCACCGACTTGGGGGAGTTCATGACCCGCATGCTACCCCTTCTTCACTTCGTAACCGGCAAGGCCCTGCTGGACCAGCATGGCAATGAACTGGCGGACGTGGTCGGAGGCTTCAGGCGGAACCCCCTCCGCCTCCTCCTTCAGCGCCTCCACGATCTCCCCTTCAGTGTGATTGCCGTCCAGGAGCTTGTACACAAAGACACCGGTGGGGTTCAGGCCAAAGGCATTCCCGGTATCCGGGTCAAAGAGGACCGCCCAGTCGTCAAACTCCTCGCGGAGGACGATGAGGGGGTTTGCGACAGGCCTCTGGTCGGTCGTGGTCATCCATCAAGAAATCGGTGCGCAATCACTTGAAACCTCGCCCGCCTTTGTGGAGCTATTAGGGAATCCTCGGGTTCAGCTTCCGGGACCGCAGGCCATTGTGTGCATTTCGTTCCGGTATTACAGGTGGTTTCCCCGTGTACCCCATCAGTACATGCGATTGACTCGCTATATCCCACCCCGGATACTCCGGAACAGCACGGTTGGAGTACGCTTCCTCCCCCACAAGAAGTATTCCAATGTCCTAGCCAGCACCGATCGAGGTTCAGATTGCCATTGAGTCGCTGTTATACTTTGTTGCCACCTGTGGTGCACACGCGAACCACATTGGTGCCGGTATTACAGCACGTAAGACCGACGGTGGTACCGGTAATGCAGCGGTACGCGTTGTTATTTCCATTGCTACAACTTTTATTTGTGCAGCTGGGCGTGGTTCCGACGGTTTTACAGCTGTAACCTGCCGTGCCGCCATCCTGGCAATTAAAGGAAGGGGTGCTTCCCGGGCCGCAATCCTGGCCATAAGCCAGTTCCCCTGCAGGTGCAAATGGAATAATCTTTGGCGGCTCGTAGGATTTCCCCATACCCGTCCGGCCGGTCCCCGACCGCTTGAGATCTCGGTCCGCGATTGTTCCTGGGATCATTTCAGGTCAGTCGCTGAACTATCCTGGTTCTCATGCAGTCCCCAGGAGTTTTCACCAGTACCTTTCACAGGAGAGAGGCAATGAACCTTGCTATCGAGTGAATATAATACGTTTACTGTATCCTGCCAGTCCTTTCCCGGCCAAAGTTATCGTTCCGATACCTGCCATGTGGTATCTGGAATTGGGCAGGCTAGCCTTTCACCGTGGCACTCGCATTTCATCTACCCGTGTTGGCTCCAGTTCAAAGCATTCGCTCCATCTCATTCCAGAACTGACCTTCCAGACTGACCTGAAGGAGGTAACAAGGAACGGCTTTGGCCATCAGACCCGCATTCCGAAAGATCCAGGACTGGACTTCACGATCCCATTCGCTGTACTGTTGCCCCACGAACGTCCCGTACACCTGGGCTGCCGCGTGGTAGAGAGAGATGGCCCCTCTTGCCTGGCCGAGCAGGGATGTGGCAGTCGTGGGTGCCTTTTCAAGGATAAAAACAGCAACGCACGGGATGTGCTCCTCCACATGCCATCTCCTCTCAGAACATCCATCTACCAATTCGCTCCATGTGGGAAGGGGATGGGCATGGAATTCCTTGCCTGCCCGAACGACCAGAGTTGCATCATCGCATATCGGGTGCCAGGGGGGAGGGATCCGGTGAGCACAGGTAGACTTACCGCTTCCACCGGACCCCACCAGCAGACACCCACACCCACGGTATTCAATGAGTGCGGCATGCAGGGGAAGACCTCCACGGGCAATGACATTTCTGTAGAGGGGTGTGAGTGCATCTCCCATGGGTATCTGAGCGAGGATCTCGTCACCTCCACTCTCTATCTCAACAATTGCATCCTCCCGGTGGTACCAGTTCCTGTAACCCTTTTCCCTGCGTACTATCCAGTCATGCTCAGGGAGACGGTAGGATTCCAGGATATCAGGGGGGGGCTCGAACAGGGAATCCGCGTAGTTCAGCGGCAATCTCCTTCTGAAAATGATGCAGGGTGATGCGACCGATGAAACAGGAGAAAGTCCCATCGTCCGGGCAAGTTTTTCCACCCAGGGCTCCAGGGATTTCGTGGCAACAAGGGACCATACCGTGCCATCCGCAAGGTGTAGTGCGTAGGATCCGCTGTGTCCTGTGCGGGGGACATCGCCGCAGGGGAGAGTGTGCGTCCTCTTTTCATTCATAGATCCTTGTCATTCTGTCGATGCAGATCGGACGTTCGGCACTCATCCCATCCTTTTAAAGGGGTGAGTTTTCCCGCATCATGTTCTCGTCCTCTCCCTGGACGATCTCCTGGACCTTCCAGCCAGCCTCCCGTTTCACAAGAAACGTCCATTTCCGGTAGGTGATCACCTCATCCTGTGTGGGCCACCGCTCGATGCAGAGACCGCGGCTGGCCCCCAGTATCTCGAATCCCTGGAAAAGCGGACGCCCTAGAGGCGGCATCTTCTGCCGCTCCATCATCAGTCTTGCCTTCAGGTCCTCCCGGGCCAAGTCCCCCCAGGAGGTCCTGAGGGGGTAGGCGTCAACAAGGTCAAGGGAAGCGTCAACCGCGTTCGCATCCTGGAACACGGTATTGTACCGGTTCATGGCATCCTGGAGGGGCGTGAAACCGGATGGTGTCTCCCGGAAGAAGAGCCGGTCCAGGAGAGGATCAACGGCACCCATGTCGTTCACCAGCCAGACGGGGACGCCCAGGGCATCCCGGATGTCGTGGGCCGGCCGCCGCTGCAGGTCCCGGCTGAGCCAATCAAAGGGGGTTCGGGGGACGAGCACCAGCTCGGCACCAGCCCAGCCTTCCAGTGCCTTCTTCCCTGCCGTGATAAAGTCATCCGCCATCAGGAGACCGGCCACCATGATGTTCCCGCCATAGGTCCGGTTGGGGACAGGAACCACCCGGTGCTCATTTGGGAAGGAGGGGGCATGCATGGCCACCGATACCTGGATCCGGGAAAAGGCCGCCTCAGATGTGAGCCAGAGCACCTTCCGGAACGGTCCTCCCAGCGTCTTCCCGTTGCCCCGCAGCGTGAGGGCCATCACCCGCTTCACCGGGAGGATTAGTGTCGCCTTCATCTCGGGGAACGCAAGGAGGGGCACGTTGTACTTCGCCCGCATCCTTTCTGCAAACCCGGTGAACTCCTCAAGGGGGCAGGTTACCTCCTTCACCACGCCGGGTTCGCTGCATACGGTATAACCAGGCCAGTACATGATCATCGACGTGGCCCCGTGGTCGACGAAGGTTCCGTAGGTCTTCTCAATGTCCTCCCAGCCGCAGAGAGCAGGCAGTGGCACAATGGTGCCCTTCAGTTCCATCCGGTACTTCCGGATCAGGTCCAGAGCGGCGAGGGCGACCTGCGCCTCCTCCCCGCTCTTGCGGAAGATCCGGGCCCAGAGTCCGGATTGCGTGGAGTGCATCGAGACCGTGATCTCGACGGGCCGGTACCCTGCCAGCTTCTTTACAAACGGCTCATCCAGCATGGAGGCGTTTGTGGTGAAACAGAGGGTATTTCCTATGAACTTGTGCCGGATCAGGGAGAGGATCTCAAAGAACTGTGGGTGGAGGAACGCCTCCCCTTCCGCGATCCGGCCGGGCAGGCTGTCGCTCATCCGGATGGGGTCCCGGTGGGCGGGCATGAGGGAGAGCTGGTGCCTGATATCCGCCATGTCCCGGAAGAGGCCGGTGGCGACAGGAAACGGATTCAGCCGGTTGGAGCAGAAAATGCAGCGGCTGTTACACACCGCACTGATAGGGAGCTGGTTGGGGGGCCGGTTCCC
>JAJRDC010000063.1 GCA_028678635.1 Methanomicrobiales archaeon | reverse complement strand
CGCGCCGCCCGTACCGCCGGGCATCCACGTCGCATGCATCGACGTAGGCGGTATCGGGACTCAGCCGGGAGATCACCTCGGCATGGGCCGATGCAATCATGTCGTTCAGGGTCATCCGCCTCCGGACGGCATCGATCTCTTCGGGGGAATAGGAGATGACGGCATACCGGAACTGTGCGGTGATCTCCTGGAAGAGGCGGGCCCGCTGCAGAGGCGAGAGTTCCTTCGAATCCCGGGCACCCATGTCCCGGCACTCGGCATCCTTGCGGCAGACGACCGCCGCCACCACCAGGGGGCCCAGCACCGCCCCTTTCCCCGCCTCATCCACACCGCAGATCATGGGATCCCGCCGGGACACTCCCGCTCCCCTGCGTCAAGGAGAAGGGGGGAAGGGACCCGGCCCGTCATTTCAGGATGGTATACAGACTCTTCAGTTCGAGCAGCAGCTTCGGGTTCCGTTTCATCAGCTCCTTGACGAGCGTGATGATGGAGAAGTCCTTCAGGTCCAGCCGGGACGCCGACTGGATCAGGGCATTCAGCTTCGCGTCGTCCAGGGTGATGAAGATCTCCTTGATCCGGTAGTTCTTCTCCAGGGACTTCCCCATGGAGGACCCACGCCAGCTCCTGTCGTAGGGCATGAGGGCATCCCGGGTCAGGTCCCCCCTGCCGATGGCATCGGCCGCCACCCCGGCTGCCAGCTTCCCGGTGATCATGGCGTTCCCGATCCCTCCCCCCGTCATGGGATCCGCGAGGCGGGCGGCGTCACCCACCACCATGAGCCCGTCCGCCACCGTGCAGGGGAGGGGCCTGCAGACCGAGACACCGCCGACGATCAGTTCCACTCTCTTACCGCGGGGGAAGGTATCGGCTACGAACCGATCTAACAGGTGCCGGGCCCGGCGATCATCCTTACTTTTTCGCCCCGAGATCCCGATCCCCACGTTCGCCGTCCGGTCACCCTTGGGGAAAACCCAGAGATAGCCCTCAGGGGCGATCCGGTTCCCGAAGTAAAAGACCGTCACGCGGGGATCGATGTCGATATCGGTGAGTACGTACTGGGCACAGGACATCAGCTCCCGCATGGGAACGGTGGTGTCGAGACCGCACCACCGGGTGAACTTGGACTCGATCCCGTCTGCGGCAATGACCACGTCAGCCCCCACCTTCCGGTGCTCCCCGCAGAAGGCCACGGTAGCCCCCGTCACCCTGCCATCGTCCATGAGGGCCGAGACGGCCCGGGTCTTCACAAAGACATCCGCACCCGCTGCCGCCGCCTGCCAGACCAGGTCACGGTCAAAGATCTTCCGGTCCAGGATATAGCCCACCTTGGACCCCGCCATCTTCTGTTCCACATCCATGGTGGTGCCGTCAGGGGCAACGAAACGGGCGCCGTCGATCTCTGCGGAGATCCACCGTTCGTCGGGAGGGGTGAACTCCTTCAGCGTATCCTTGCCGATCCCCTCTGCACACCGGACAGGGACGCCGATGGCAGGCCGTTTCTCGATCAGGCACACGGAGAGGCCTTTCTCCGCGGCTGTGCGGGCGGCGATGGCCCCGCCCGGCCCGCCGCCCACCACCAGTACATCATACGTTCGCTTCATCCGCCACCTCAAGCGCACCGAGAGGACAGATTCGTGTACAGATGCGGCACGCGGTGCAGTGGTCATCGACGGTCAGGTATGCATCGATCAGCTCGAGGGCCCCTTCAGGGCAGACAGAGACGCATGCACCGCAGTACCCGCAGATATCCCTGTGAATCACGAGCATGGTGATCACTGTTTGCGATGCCGTCCCATAAGGGTTATGAGAAACGGGTGCCCCGGTGCAGGGCAATTCACCGGGAAAAACCGGGGACGCAGGATCCTTCAGGCGTGCTTCCGGAGGTACTCCCGGATCTTGGAGGACTCGATCCAGCCACGGTCCAGCTGGGTGATGATCCGGTCGATGATACGGGCCTGGTGGATGATCTTATCGGAGGTGGGGCCGGCGTCCAGGTCGGCTATCCCGACGATGACGGCGAGAGGGTTCCGGATGTGGTCGCCCAGGATCGCCAGCTGCTCGATGTTCTTATCGATCTGCTCGAAGGCCTTCCGCTCGATCTCCTCCCGCACCTTCGCCTCGGTGATATCCCTCCCCACCGACTGGTACTCGAGGAGGATACCGTCCGGGGAGAAGATCGCCCGGTCGTTCCATTCCTGCCACCGGATCTCGCCCGTGGGGAGACGGATCCGGTGCTCGTTCGTGGCAGACGGATGGTTCGGGGTCAGTGAGGCGAAGTGGACCTTCACCCGCGGGATATCCTCCGAAAGCATCTCGGGCCGGAACCCGGTACCGATGATCTTCTCCCGGCTCATGCTAAAGTACCGCAGGTATGCCTCGTTGGCAAAAATGACAAGGCCATCGGGCCGGAACCGCACGATCATCTCCGTCTGGACCTCGACGACGGCCCGGTACTGGGCCTCGCTCTTCTCCAGGGCCTGGTGCTCCCGGACCCTGTCGGTGATGTCCGTCACCGAGCAGGAGTAGAGGCCCTCGGGAAGTTTCACCCCGGAAACGGAGACGTGCCGGGGTACACCGTCCCGCGTGCGGAAGGGGGTCTCCAGTCCGTTCACTGAGTGGAGGGCCTCCATGCGGCCGATAAAGGTGGCATAGGCAAGGGGATCCTGCCAGAGGGCCGAGAAGGGAGTTCCCTTCAGGTCCTCGGGAACAGCCGATGCAAAGGATGCGCCCCTCGCGTTCACGGTGACGATAGACCCCGGGTTGGGGGTGACAAGGAAGATCCCCTGCCCCGAGTGGTCGAAGATGGCCCGGTACAGCCCCTCGTGGTGGCGGAGGCGTTCCGACAGGAGAGCGACCACGACACCGATGGCCACGAAGAAATAGAAGAGGGTGGTGGCGCTCCCTATGGCCTCCCCGTCAGGATACATGAAGAAGTACACGAGCGCCAGGTACGTTCCTGCCAGGAAGACCGAGAAGTACACACCCTTCCGGGGATAGGCATAGGAGACAAGGATGATGGGGATGTAGTACAGGTGGGGGTAGATCCCCGTGATCCCGCGGGAGAGGCAGGAGATGGTGATAATCAGGGGGATAACGGCAGAGGCCAGGATCAGGTACAGGGAGATGAGGCGATCGCTGACCGGGTCCTCGCCCTTCGGTGACGCGGGAGGCATACTCTCCTGAACAAGATTAATTTACCTCAAAGTATATATAGCATTCCTTTTTCTACCAGATGAGAAAATAACTAAATATCATTAATTTTACTTATATCCCCACCGCATCCTGAATGAAGAGTAAATTATCCTCTTTTTACACCCCCGGACAGCAAGGACACCAGGACCGGGGATAACCCGGGGAATGGGCTGGCACGCAGGGACCGGCTTGCCCTGAGGGTACCGAAGCAGCCCGGCTCGCTGCGGATTTCTCTCGCCCCCGCCCGTCCTCCCTCGGCGGTATAAACTATTTATCTCTCGGGACCCCAGTGTATGCAGACGATCGGAGAGTGATTTTTCTTGCCCAATGAGATACCTGTTCCCGACGGCCGGGTTGCCCGGCGCACGCTGCATTTCTTCTGGCTCACGGACCACTCGGCATCCATGGGCGGGAAGAAGATCGCC
>JAJRDC010000238.1 GCA_028678635.1 Methanomicrobiales archaeon | reverse complement strand
CTCCCCGGCGCCCTGCTACTTCACCCCCCACCTGGTGCCGGTGAACCGGGGGATCCTGACCACCGCCCACATCCTGCTGGATGGCACAATGGAGCAGGAGGAGGTGGAGAGGATGTACCGGAAATTCTACGAGAAGGAGTTCTTTGTCCGGTACCAGGCCCCCACGCTGGCCGGAGTCCGGGGATCCAACTTCTGCGACCTCTCCGTCGAGGTGCGGGAGGGGCGGGCTGTCGTGGTCTCGGCCATCGACAACCTGGTGAAAGGGGCCAGCGGGCAGGCGATCCAGAACATGAACCTGATGTGCGGCTTTGACGAAAAGGACGGCCTCAGGGGGGCCGGGCTGCTCCCGTGAAGAGGTGGATGTTGTGAAGGTCAGCGACGTGATGACAAAGGATCCGGTCACGGTCACTCCGGAGACCACGATCCGGGAGGCGGCGGCGCTCCTGCGGGAGCGGCACATCGGCGGTCTCCCCGTGGTGGAAGGCGGCCGGGTCGTGGGGATGATCACCGAGTCCGATATCATGAGCCTCCTGAAAACGAAGGGGCCCAGCGACGACCTCTGGCTCCCCGCGCCGCTGGAGGTGCTGGAGGTCCCCGTGCGGGAGTACATCAACTGGGCCCGGACAAAGGAGGCCCTCTCCGACATCGGGAACCGGTCCGTGCGGGAGGTGATGTCCTCCCCCGCCATCACGGTGGAGGAGGACGTGGAGATCGAGGATGCGGCGGCGCTGATGCTGGACGAGGGGATCGCCCGCCTCCCGGTGATCCGGGCCGGCACGCTGGTCGGCATCGTGGCCCGGGAGGATATCGTCCGGGGCGTGGCATCGGGTGCAGGGGACAGCGAATGAGATCCATCTGTGCCGTCCGGGGGGTGGAGGCGGCCGGGATCAAGGAGGGGCGGTATGGCCTTGCCCTTGTCCGGGCATCCGGCACTGCTGCCGCCGTCTTCACCTCCAACCGGGTGAAGGGGGCCCCCCTGATCCTGATGCAGGAACGGATCCGGAAGGGCCGCCTGGACGGGATTCTCGTCAATAGCGGGTGCTCCAATGCGTACACGGGCGCACGGGGTCTCGCCGACGCGGAGGCGATGTGCCGGATCGGGGCCGAGTGCCTGGGCACCGACCCGGGACGGGTGGGGGTCGCCTCCACCGGGGTTATCGGCCGGTACCTGGACCTGGACCTGATCAGGCGCCAGTGCGGCATGATCGCCCCCCGCCTTGCCCGGAGCGACGAGGGGGAAACCGCCGCCGCCCGGGCCATCATGACCACGGATCTCGCGGAGAAGCACGCGCTGGTCCGGAAACGGTCCTTCACGGTGGCAGGCATCTGCAAGGGGAGCGGGATGATCGCGCCCAACATGGGGACCCTGATCGCGCTCCTGTACACCGATGCCCGCGTCCCTGCAGGGCAGCTGCGCACCGCCCTCCGGTCCGCCGTCAGCCGGACCTTCAACCGGGTGGTGGTGGACGGGGACGAATCAACGAGTGATGTCGCCTTCTGCACGGCCACCGGCCTCCGGGGGAAACCCTCCCCTGACGAGTTCGCGTCGGCCCTTGAGGAGTGCTGCCGTTCCCTGGCCCGCCAGGTGGCCATCGACGGGGAGGGGGCCACCAAGCTGATCGAGGTCCGTGTTCGGGGCGCCCCGGACGAGCGCTCCGCCGCGAGGGTGGCGAGGACCGTGGCAGCCTCACCGCTCGTGAAGACCGCGGTCTACGGCGAGGATCCCAACTGGGGCCGGGTCATCGCCGCGGCGGGGAGGGCCGGCGTGGCCTTTGATCCCGACCGGGTCTCCTTCTGGGTGGGCACGGTGAGGACGCGGGCACCCATGGTGAGGGACGGGATCATCGTCGCAGACCTGACCCGTGCGAAGGCCGCGATGGGGGGGAAGCAGGTGGTGTTTGAGCTGGACCTGGCTGCAGGTGCGGGTGAGGCAACGGCCTGGGGGTGCGACCTCACCGAGAAGTACGTGGAGATCAACGGGAGGTACACGACATGAAGCGGGCACAGGTGCTGATGGAGGCACTGCCCTACATCCAGAAGTTCCATGGCAAGACCATTGTCATCAAGCTGGGGGGCCACGCCATGGTGGACCCCCACATCCTGGAGATGGCGATCCGTGACGCGGTGCTGCTCCACTACGTGGGCATGAAGGTGGTGCTGGTCCACGGCGGGGGGCCGGAGATCACGAACAAGATGAAGGCCCTGGGCAAGGAGCCAAAGTTCGTGGCCGGCCTCCGGATCACGGACCGGGAGACGCTGGAGATTGCCCAGATGGTGCTCGTGGGGAAGATCAACGACGGCATCGTTTCCCTGATCTCCCGGTGCGGGGCCCGGGGAGTGGGCCTCTCGGGGAACGACGGCAACCTGCTGATCGCCCGGAAGATGGATGTCCAGCAGGTGAAGAACGGGGAGGAGATGCAGGAGGTGGACCTGGGCTACGTGGGCGAGATCGAGCAGGTGGACCCGGCGGTCCTCCACTCGCTGCTCGAGAAGGACTACATCCCGGTGGTGGCCCCCATCGCCATCGACTGGGAGGGCAACTCCTTAAACATCAATGCCGATACGGCGGCCGGGGAGATCGCCATCGCCCTCTCGGCCTACAAGCTCGTGAACCTGACGGACGTGGACGGGGTCATGGACAGCGAGCGGAAGGAGGTCTTCCGGAGGCTCACCGCCACCGAGCTGGACCACCTGATCGATGACGGCACCGTCTCGGGCGGGATGATCCCCAAGATCTCGGCATGCCTGCGAGCCGTGAAGCACGGCGTGGCCTACGCCCATGTGGTGAACGGCAACCGGGAGCACAATCTGCTGCTCGAGCTCTTCACTGACGCCGGCGTGGGAACCATGATCTCGGCCTAGGAATCCCGATCCCTTCTTACCCGGCGGGGCTGCCTCCCCCTCCCAATTCCCGGCGATGGAGATATCTGCCGGAAGAAAGAGATCCTGACAATGCAGCTTGCGAGTTTTCTGTTCGTTGTTCTTCTTTGCGTGGTCGGCCTCTTCCTCCTGGGCAGGGGTTTTCTCACCATGGGAAGGGGGGTGCACGACTCCTTCCCCCTCTCCGGCAGATCCCTTGTCACCCTGGCGGTGGTCTTTGTCCTCCTCATCGTTTCGGTCGTGCTGATGATCTGGGGGCTGGCCTGAGCGGATCCCCACCTTCAAGACGTTTTCCATGGCGGCCGGAGGGAGGTATTTATCCGGAGAGGAAGAAGGTACTGCATGGCTGGGGTGAGCGGAGGTCGCCGTGGACCGGGGCAGGACCGGATCGGATCCGCGGCAGGGGAACGATGAACAGGAAGCCTCGGGACGCGGACAGCGGGGGAGACGGGGCGGTGGTCCGGCAGGGGGACCTGACCCTTATCCGGGATGACTTCCTCTCCACCACCGGGATTCCAGAACGGTCCGTGGACCTGATCGTCACCTCGCCCCCCTACAACGTCTCCATCGAGTACGGTGTCGTCAGGGATGATATCTCATACAGCGAGTACCTGGAGTTCACCCGCCGGTGGCTGGAAAGGGCACGGGCGTTCTCCCGGGATGACGGCCGCCTCTGCCTGAACATCCCCCTGGACAAGAACCTGGGCGGGCAGCAGCCGGTGTACGGGGATATCCTCCAGCTCGCCCGAAAGGCCGGCTGGCACTACCACAGCACCATCATCTGGAACGAGCAGAACATCTCCCGGAGGACCGCCTGGGGCTCCTGGCGGTCCGCCCGGGCCCCCTACGTGATCGCCCCCGTGGAGGTGATTCTCGTCATGTACAGGGACCAGTGGCGCAAGGCGCGGCCGGGAATGTCCGACATCTCCCGGGACGAGTTCATTGACTGGACGAACGGGGTATGGACCTTCGGCGGGGAGAAGCGGAAGAAGACCCGGCACCCGGCCCCCTTCCCGGTGGAACTCCCCCGGCGGTGCATCCGGCTCTTCAGCTACGTGGACGATACGGTGCTGGATCCCTTCCTGGGGAGCGGGACCACGCTCCTCGCCTGCGCGGAACTCGGCCGGAAGGGGATCGGCGTGGAGATCGATCCCGTGTACTGCGGGGTGGCGGAGGAGCGGATCCGGGAGGCGCTTGAGGAGCGGCCTCCTGTACCGGAACGTCGCGGCCGGAAGAAGGGATGAGACGGCGGAGCATCTTCTGCCGAGCGACGGTTTTTCGACTCAGAAGAATCCGGTTTCCTGTCGTATCTGCAGGAGGGGGAGACCCCCCTCCCGGCCCCTCCCCCCATGAGGATAGCCAGTCGGTCGGAATTCTGGCAGGCCGGATCCACGGATGCCTGGAAACTGACGGTGGGGACGCCCGCGCGGCGGGGGGCGGAGCCCCCCAAGAGCGTCTCACCAGTATCCCGGGTAGAAAGTCCACCGACCTGTTCCAGCCGGATATTCCCGCGGGATGGGTGGCGGGGGCGGAGCGTGAGCGGAGGCCCCAAGAGCGTCTCACCAGTACTTCTGCAGAGGGATTCCACCGACTTCCTTCGAACGAGAATACTACAAGGATGGCAGCGGGGGCGGGATGAAGATCCTCACGTCACGGCCATCGCTTGTATCAGGGATCCCGAGGGGGATCAAAAAAGAGGAGTATTTCAGCTGATCTCCACGTACTTCTTCTTGAAGGCCTTGCAGATGGGGCACTGGGGGGGCGCCTCGCCCAGGAAGATGTTCCCGCAGATGGTGCAGACCGAGACCTTCTCTCCCGCGAGATCCCGCTTCGTGTTCACGGCATCCAGCGCCTTCTTGTAGAGCCCGGCATGGACCTCCTCGGCCATCTTCGCGTAGTTGAACGCGACCTCGGCCTCGCTCTGGCCGCCCTCGCTCTTTGCCGTGGCAATGAACCCGGGGTACATCTCGGTGTACTCGTGGGTCTCCCCTGCCACGGCCTTCTTCAGGTTCTCTGCCGTGGTGCCGACGGTACCCGTCACCTTCAGCAGCCGGCGGGCATGGATCGCCTCCGCCTCGGAGGCTGCCCGGAAGAGCCGGGCAACCGCCGGGAACCCTTCCTCGGCAGCCTTCTCGGCAAAGATCGCATACTTGCGGTTCGCCTGCGATTCGCCGGTGAACGCGGCCATCACGTTCTCGCTGGTTGTCATGCCAGTATCTCTGGGGGGAAGGGGAGATAAATATTCGGGACGCCGTCCGCAGACGACGGAAGGAAGGGCCCGGGATACAGAGGGAGGGATCCGGACGAACCGGGCCGGCTGGGGAATATATTTAATCTCACGGGAAAAAGCCAAATGCATGGCGACAGCTGGAAAAATACTCGTTCTGGGGCTTCTCTTCACCGGTCTGCTGGTCCAGGGGGTGGCAGCCGGCGGGATCTTTGATTTCCTCTTTGGCAAACCTGCGGAACCTGCCGCAACACCCGCACCCGTGGTTACCGGTGCGGCGCAGACCGTGACCACGGACTTCTCCGGGGTCGTGAGCCTCCTCCAGAGCATCCTCGCATCCGTCACGCGAATCGAGCAGGAGATGCCCCCGGCATCCAGCTCGATCCAGACAGGGAACATCATGCTGTACGATAATACCGGGAACATCGGCGCCAACGCAGACCAGGCGTCCGCGGTCGTGTCATTGCCGGCCGGCGAATGCGACATCGGGGTGTATGCACAGAACCGGATGTATGTCACCGTTGAGGAGATGAAAGACTACACGTCCTCCAAGTACACGCGGAACCTGCAGACCTGTGTTGACTCCTATCTCTGCAGGAAGACCGTGAGGCCGGATGATGACTTCCCGTTCATCTACATCTACTTCAGGGATTCCGACACCACCCGCGCCCTGGTGGACCGGGTCTTCCTGGCCTACCGGTGCCGGGCAATCTGATTCACCCCCTACCTTTTCGTCACGCCTGTGCAGGGGCCGGCCGCCTTCAGCGCCGGGTCATTGAGATCCCCAGTTCCTTTCCCTTCCGGTAGGCCTCTTCCAGCAGTTCAGGTCGTGTCCTGATGTCCCGAATGGTATCCATGTCCCGGACCAGGAGATCGCCCCAGTACCGGCAGTCGATGATATCAAAAAAGGCGGCCACCGTCATCTTCGCGCCATCAAAGACCGTGGGGAGGTTCATGCCGGAGATCCCGATGAAGAGGCCGTTTCTTGCCTTCCGCTTCTCCTTCGGCACCAGCGATTCCCCGCGCTGGTACTTGGCCATGAAGAAGACCTGGCACCGATCCATGAGGGACTTCAGTTTCCCGGGGATCCCCATGGTCATGACCGGCGAGGCCACGATCAGGCCGTCGAGGTCCCGGATCTTCGGGTACAGGGGGGTCATCTCGTCCTCCATCTGGCAGGTGTCGTGGTCCCGGCAGAAGAAGATCTCCATGCAGGGCTCAAAGTCCAGGAAAGGCACCACGATCTTTTCGATCTCGCACCCGGCATCCGCCGCCCCCTGCAGGGCCCGGTCCAGCAGGATCGCCGTGTTCCCCTCCGGAAGCGGGCTTCCCAGGAGGCCGATCACCTTTGCTCCCATGGGAGATCCTTCTCGCGCCGGGGTTCATGAAGATACTGATTCTGTCAATTATTCCCCCATGAAGAAACGGTTAAATAACATCGCAGTCAACCACAGATTTCAGGTGAACCTATGGCAGCAGAAAAAGGATCCAAGATGGCGAAGGCGGGGGAAAAGGCATCCCCCGGCAAGTACGTGTGCATTGACTGCGGCTACGAGTTCGAGCTCTCGGCCGTGGAGAAGGACTTGAAGAAGTGCCCCATGTGCGCCTGCGAGGAGTACAACTGTTACCCCATGACGCACATCCGGCCTGACGTCAAGACCCCGGAAGATGCGAAATCCCCGCCCAAGAAGCGGGACTATATGAAGTAATAACCATTCCATTCCTTCATTTTTCCCCTTCCAAGTCCTCCAGTCCAGGAGATGAGTCGTCATGGTCAATGTCTCAAAGGCCGGGCAGGTTTACGAGTGCGAGATCTGCGGCAACGTGGTTGAGGTCAAGGTCGTCGGCGGCGGGGAACTGGTGTGCTGCGGCGAACCGATGATACTGCAGGCGTGAGTGTATGGCAGCGAGAAAACCGGGAAGCCGGAAGAAGGCCAGAAACGCCCGGGGTCGCGACCCTGCGTCAACGAAAGGCATGAAGGAACTGGAGAAGAAGATCGGCAAGGTCCCGGTCTTCTTCAGGGAGATGATGAAGACCGCGCCGGA
>JAJRDC010000281.1 GCA_028678635.1 Methanomicrobiales archaeon | reverse complement strand
ATACCCACCGCGAACGCGGCAACGGGGATCTGCTCCAGCCGCGGGCGGTTCCCTGCCACGAACTTCACCACCGCAGGCACGATATGCCCCCCGTACACAGGTGCGCCGATCACCACCGCCTGCACATCATTGCCGACAAAAGCCCCCTCCATCCCGGCCACCTCCGCTGCCGCGCCCGCGGCCTGCAGCTCCTGCGCGATGGCCCGTGCAATCTCGTCTGTGGAGCCCTTCTTCGATGCATGCACGACCAGGATCCTCTTTGTCATGGGAATCCATCACCCCGTGAGACTCGGGCTCCCTGCAGCATAAACCATGGCGACACACTCACCGGATGAAAGGGGGGATCCATACGCCTGTGAAGAGAGAGCGTTGCAGGAGGCTGATGACGGAGAAGATACGGGGGATCCCCATAATAAAGTGAGGAAATTATTGAAAGATTATTCAGACTGATTATACAGGTATTTGATTATCAGAATACTTTATATATAATATGTAAGAATTATTAATCAGGCCACATGAGATCGGGAATAAAACTGGTTCTCACTATCATCGCCGCGTTCATCCTCCACTGGGTGTTCTATTTCTCCCTGGCGGAACCCGGTGCCTCGGGGAACACCCTCTTTGATCCGCTGCTCGGCTCCCTCTTCCTGAATCTTGTGGGAATCCCTATCGGGATAGTCCTGGGGAAGACCCGGGCGCACACGACCGATGCCGGTCACCTGGGCTTCCGGAGCCTCTTTACGACGGTGCTCTTTTTCTGGGTGTTCATCTTCGGATTCCTGACCGCACCTGGCCTGCTCGTCGGAACATACGTCACGGATGCGATCCGGGAATCGGGCGATATCCCGCCGGCCAGATCCCGCTCCAGGCTGTCCTTCTCCATTTCCCCGGTCTCGTCCCTCCGATTGAACCGGTGACAGAAATCCGATTGCCGGGGATCTCACGACGGCAACCGGTCCGAAAGGTACACCTGAGAACCCCGGACCCGGCGCTACTCCCACCCGACCTCTGCCAGCCGCTCGATCCGCTTCCCGCACCGGAAACAGAACTTGGGGCCCTTCCGGTCCGTGTCGCCGATCCAGTTGGAGAAGTACATGACACAGCCGGGGAACTCGCAGTGAGGGAGACCCATGGCGTGCCCCAGCTCGTGGACCGCCTCAGTGAAGACACGGAGGTGATAGAGATCCGGGTTGGACGGCACCCCGTAGAACTCCGGCCGGAGCCGGAAGGTGGAGACCAGTGCCCGGCCAGTACCCGCAATCCCGAAGACGAAGTTCATCGGCGGTGAGAAGAGATCTGCCTCGGTCATGCCCAGGACGAGGGCCGTTGGCGAGGTGACGAACGTGGTGAAATCTGAGAGGATACCATCCGCCAGGTACTGGCTCCGTTCCTTTCGGAAATGCCGGGGAGGGAGAGGCACCGGCGGGAACTCCTCCACCGTCGCGGTGAGGATCCCCGGGAGATCCCCCTTCAGCCATCCCAGGACCGCAGGGTCCACCGCTCCCACCGGGACGAGGGCAATATCGATATGTGTTGCCATGTGCGCACCTAGCCCAAGGATGGGCAGAATTTTTCCGGGAGACCCGAAATACCTTCTCAGGGTTCACGGGTGTAACCGCAGGGCTCCTCGTTCCCCTTGCAGCCCTCCGGGAGCGTTGCCTCGCCTACACCTTCAGCAGCGCGGAGAGCCCCTCGTGGAACTCCTCGGTGATGCGGAAGACCTCCATCAGCCGCTCATGGTCCGGGTAATTGCCGTGGAGCGCATCCTCCACCATCCGGCGGCTCTCCTGGAAGGCGGTGAGCACCTCCGGCCCTATGATCCCTGGACCGACGAAGAGCTCGTCCACCGCGCATTCAAGGCAGTCCTCGTCCTTCTCCAGGTACCCCCGGGAAAGGATCAGCCCCCGGAGTCCATGGAGGAGGGCATTCTTCGCCCGGCGGACACCCTGCCGCTCGTCCCCGTCTCCCATCAGTCGTTCGCCGTCAGCGAGATCGGTCCCCACGTCCCGGATCTCCTGCGTGATCCGGTCCGGTTCCACAGGCACCTTCACCAGCTTTCCCTTTTTCAGGCAGTTCGCTACGTTCTGCTTCATGGCATCGTCTCCCCGGGCCATCCTCTCGCACGCCGGACGATCCCTGCCCCGGCCCGGGAACGGACAGGCAACCAGCGGGGAATCGGCGACAAGACCGCTGCAGCGGCTCCCGAAAACCCTCTCTTCCCCTCTCCCGCTCTGCCGAATATATACATTGGCACGTGTTCTGAAATGTGAAAAAAGGAGGGGAACCGGGCCGGCGTCTCACTTCAGGCGGGCCAGGACGGCTTCCCCCATCTCCCGCGTCCCCGCGGTCCCCCCGATATCCCGGGTCGCCACACCGGCCGCACAGGCCTGGTCCACGGCGGCGTCGATGCGGGCTGCACCGGCCCGGTCACCCAGGTGTTCCAGGAGCATGGCGGCACTCCGGATGGCAGCCACAGGGTTCGCCGTCCCCTTCCCTGCATGGGAAGGGGCGGATCCGTGGACCGGCTCGAAGAGGGCGTACCGGTCCCCGATGTTTCCCGACGGAAGCATGCCGAGGCCCCCTGCCAGATACGCTGCCACGTCGGACAGGATGTCCCCGAACATGTTCTCGGTGACGATCACGTCGTAGTCACGGGGCTTGCGGAGCACGTCCAGGCAGAGGGCGTCGATGAACCGCTCCTGGGTGGGGACACCGGCCTCCCTCGCCACCTGCAGGCAGACGTCCCGGAAGAGAGTGTCGGCCTTCAGCACATTGGCCTTGTGGCCCACGGTCAGGTGCCTGCGCCGCTTCGCGAGGCCGCAGGCGAATCGGGCAATACGCTCGGTGCCCTTCCGGGTGATGACCCGCAGCGAGGTCGCCCGGTCCGGGCCAACCTCCTCGATCCCGGCGTAGAGCCCCTCGGTGTTCTCCCGGACGATGACGATATCAGCGATGGCGCTCTTCACCGGCCGGACGTTGGCATACAGGTCCAGCTCCTTCCGGATCCGGACGATCACCGAGCGGTAGCTCGGGTCCGGTGGCGTGGTGATGGCCCCGAAGAGGATCGCATCCGCCGATTTCAGTGCCGCGATCTCGGTATCCGTGATGGCGGCCCCTGTCCGCTCCCAGCGGCCGTAGCCCACCTCCACGGCGAAGAACTCGATGTCGGGGCGCACGGCGGCGAGTGCTGCCCGGGCAACGGGCACCACCTCGCGGCCAATCCCGTCGCCCTCAGCCACCGCAACTCTCACCATGGGCCACCCTCCAGCCCTCCGCCACCCGTTCCACCGTGGACGCGATCTGTCGGGGCGACGCCCCCCAGTGGACCACGCCGCCGTAGAATCCCCGGTACAACCCCACGCCTTCCCGCTCGGAACGGCAGCACCGGGCGATGAAGGGCTCCGCGTCCACCGACTCCAGGGGGCAGATCTCGACCCGGGTCACTCCCGTCCCGTAGCACTCCCGGATCACCTGGGCCGCGGTGATGCAGCCGGCGACCCGGTCCCCTCCCTCCACCGGGTCCGCGTCGATCGTCCGTCGGAAACCCGAGGCCCGGCAGGGATAGACATCCGCACCCGTATCAGAGATGTCCCTCACATGGGGAACAAAGAAGAGCGAGAGCTCTCCGAAGAAACCGGCCCGTTCCAGGCCTTCCAGTGCGAGAAGGAGCGAGGGTACCGGGGGCGAGGCATCGTACACGTGGAGGGGGAGGAAGGAGGAGAGATCGGGCTCGCAGACAAAGGTCAGGTGCTCGTCCCACCCGGTGAAGAGGGTGCAGCGCTTCCCGGACTCCGCCGCGAGCCGGACGAGGCGTGTCCGGTCGTGGAGGTTCACCTTCTCCGGGTACCGGTGGACCTGGTCAGCCGGGGCCAGGAGCCGGGTACCCCGGAGGGGCCGCATCATACCGGTCCCGCCCGGCTCCCGGATCACCTCACGGACCTCGGGGCCCCCGGGCGTCTCCACCACCAGGAAGCGGGAGAGGAAGTAGACCCGGTCCCCGCAGGGTTTTCCCCGCGCGTACCCCACCTCCCTACAGTGGATGGGGAAAATCACCGGTGTTCCCTCCAGTAGGGTACGAGCCCCCCGGCCTTCAGGATCGCGAGCATCTTCGGGGAGAGGGGGGTGGAGTGGCACCGGGACCCGTCCACCTCCACCCACCCCTCCGCCAGGTTGAAC
>JAJRDC010000083.1 GCA_028678635.1 Methanomicrobiales archaeon | reverse complement strand
AGCGTGCTGGAGGTAGCCATGGCCTCCCTGAAGGAGAAGGGGGTCCGGCCCATGGCCGTGAACACCCGGGGACCCAGCCTGGAGGACGTCTTCATCCGGCTGACCGGCCTGGAACGGGGCCACAACCGAGCCCAGGAAGGAAAGTGATCATGGAGTACTCCCTCCACTACTTCAGGAACGACCTGCACGGGGCCTGGGCCATCGCGAAGAAGGATCTCGTCATCTACTACCTGAAGCCCAACATCTACATGTCCGGGCTCCTCTTCCCGGTCTTCATGCTGCTCGCCTTTGCCGTCGGGAAGAGCGCTCCCCTTGCCACCCTGATCCCGGGCCTGATCGCCATCACCTCCCTCTTCTCTGCCTCGTCCATCGAGCCGGTGGCCATTCCCATCGAGCGGCGGACGAAGACCTTTGACCGCCTCCTCTCGGCCCCGGTCTCGCTCTTTTCCCTGGTCCTGGGAGAGAGCATCAGCGGTCTCCTCTTCTCGGCATCGATCTGCCTTGCGCTGGTCATCGGGGCCGCGGTCCTGCTGGGGACCCTCATCACCTCTCTCGTGATACTGCTCGCGGCCATCGCCCTCTCCTGCTTCACCTTTGCGGCCATGGGCGCCGTCTTCTCCGCCTATCCCACCGAGAACGTGGGTGAGGTGATGTCGCTCCTCAACCTGGTCCGGCTCCCCCTGATCTTCATCTCCGGGGTCTTCATCCCCCTGGAGGCGATGCCCCCGTGGGGCCAGGCGGTGGCCCGGTGCTCGCCCCTCACCTACGGGAACGACCTGATCCAGCACGGGTTCGGGGGGCCGACCCACTTCACCCCCGCCGTGGACGCGCTCCTGCTCCTGGTCTTCACCACCCTTTTCCTGGCCCTGGGGTACATCCTGTACCGGAAGTTCAACGAGTGATGGGCGGGAAAGACGTGAATCCGTGGTGAAAAAGGGAGGAGCCCGGGGTGCGGGCGGGGCACCGGCGGCTTACTCCTTCAGCACGCAGACCGCGCCCGGGACCCGGATCCGGAGGGCCAGGCTCTCGGAGACCGAGAACTGCAGGTTCTCATCTGCCGGGCCGATGAATCCCACCGTCATGTCCTGCCCGAGGACGATGGACGCGTACTGGGTCCCGCTGGCCAAAAGGACCGCTCCGCTCTCCAGCACCGGCGCCTTGTGGATGCCGTCGGTGACGATGGTCCGGAGGTGGTCCAGCTCGGTCCCCTCCCCCTGCGGGTACCGGCGCAGCAGCAGGTTGTAGAGGGGCGGCGAGAGGGCCAGGGTATAGGGCCCGGGGAACCCGGTCCCGTCCAGGCGCGTCACCGCCTGGATCAGGTCGTCCGCCGCGGTCCCCACCTCCTCCCAGGACGAGATCTTCAGCGAGTTGGTGCCCTCGGCGGTGAGGAGACCGGCGGCACCGCGGGCCCCCCGGAAGACCAGGGTATCCTCCTGCCGGGCGCAGTCAATGGCCGCCGCGGCAACACATCCCGTGTCAAAGACCAGGCCATCCCGCTCGTAGGCGGCGAGATCCCGCTTCCCCAGCGTGAAGCAGATATGGATCAGGTACACGGGGACAAAGGGGCTTGCGACGAGCCCGCCCTTCAGCCTCGCGTCCACGGTGGGAACCGCCTTCAGGCCCAGGCCGTAGGGACCCTCGATGCCCAGGATGCGACGGCCGGCCAGCACGCCCTTCGCGGCCCCGGCCATCGTCCCGTCAAGGAGCTTCCAGCCGGCATCGGAGAGGGGCGCATCCCCGCGGCCCAGGTAGTCCTGCGCCACGGTCATCCTCCTCCTTCCCGCAGGGACCCGAGGGTGGTCTTCTCCTGCGCAGCCGCTGGCGGTGCCCCGCCGGAAAGCTGTTTCACCACCGCGTCCACCTCCGCCGCCCCCTTTGCCAGGAACTGGTCCTCGTCCTTCGTGAGGATCGCGATCAGCCGGGCAAACTCACCGGCATGGACCCGCTCCTCGCCGGCGATATCCAGGAGGACCGCCCGGGCCAGGGGATCGTCCGTGGCCTCCGCGTGGGCAGTATACGCGTGTACCGCTTCGTGTTCCGCGGCCAGGTCCAGCCGGAGGGCCCGGACCAGTTCGTCCCGTGTCAGTTTCCGGTCAGGAATCTTACCGCTGAATGGGTTGACAAACTCAGGTATGGTCTCACCTCTCCTGTCCATGGGGACCGGTGAGAGTACCGGGGCTGGTAGAGAGCATCTCCTGGTTTCATTCCCGGGGACTGTGCCGGCTCCCCACACTGCACGGGCCCGGAGATGACGATATAGCTACCGCCAGTTCTCACCGGATGAAAAGAGGGAGGGGACCCTTCACAGCTTCTTCTGGGCGTCCCCGGGAACGAGCCGCTTCCAGAAGGGCTGCTGCTGCCGTTCCAGCTTTTCCGCAAGGGTATCCATCTTCCGGTCCTCCACCTCGTGGCAGACGCGCTTCAGAATCTGCTGGTGGGAGATGATCTTCTGGTCATGGTCCCGCACCTGGCCCCGCAGCAGGGCCACCTCCTCCTGGAGCTCCCGGAGGGACGCCTGGAGCATGCCGATATCGGAGAGGACGCCGAGCGTAAGAGAATCAGCAGCCTTCTCCTCGGCCGGGGCAGCCACAGGCAGGGACACGCACATGCCCAGGTCCGCGACCTCCGGGGATCCCTCCTGGCATCCCCTGAGGATCCCCCGGATGGAGGGGGCGGTGGTCCCGTGTGCCTCGAGGTCATGGATCCGCTTCAGGAGTTCTACCGACGTGCCGTCGTAGAGCTTGGTCCTCCCCTGCTTCACCGTGGTGAAGAACTCCCCGAAGTTCCGCACGTGCCGCTTCACTTCCGCCCCGGGGAGCCCGGACCGTTCCACCAGTTCCGGGAGCTTCAGGAGTTCCTGGGCATCGGCCACGTTTCCACCTGCGTTCTAAGACTGTATCATCTGGGACTATAACAGGTTTTTCTTGGTCTGGGAGATTGGTGCATTTCAATCTCATCAGTATTGGAAAGTCTTCCATCAACGTGAGCACTATGATGATTCATGTTCTCATACCACAGAGTCCAATAAAGTGATGAAAAAAACCCTGTAAAAACCGTTATGTTCTCCCCCGATGCCACGGTTCCTGGAGATGGAAACGAACGTCGACGAGAGTTATCTTATCAAGGGGAAAGATTGGACTGAAATGGTAAGGCGCCTCCCTAGCCTTCGCACACACCAAAAACAACCTTCATCGGGCAGGATCTGTCACACGTTTTGCTGCACCATAAAAAAATTACTGAGATGCTCACAACGCGACTGAGGCTTATTTCTGTTTCATTGCCTGCTTCAGCATCTTCAGGGTATCAACCGTGTGTTTGAGGTATTCGATCCTGAACTCTTTCTTCATGATCCGCTGATCAAGCTTGCGCAGGATCACTTCCTTCTGCGTCTCGTCGTCGAGTGTCTCCCAGGCGGCCATCTCGGCCCATTTGCCCTGGCCCACGTGATGTATCGTTGATATCTTACCTTCAGATCTTTCCCACATACCGTTTCAACTCCTCAATAATTGATGGGTATTGTATTCCATCTCCCTTCAGATTCCTCATTTCAGGCTTTTTCTCCGCTCACTGTCGATAAATTCCTGCAGATCCTCCTCATGGATTCGCACCAAGTCTCCCAGTTTGAATGCCCTGACTTTGCCCTGGCGTATCCATTCCCTCATGGTTCGTGGTTTGATGAGGAGGATCCCTGCTGCCTGTTCGATGGTGTAAATCTTATCGACCATCGTCTCCACCGATCCTTGAAGCGCTACACACCCTGTTCAGATCTTACCCATTCTATGGTATGCCCGGGACAGGAGACCCAGCACACTTTGAAATATTGCATTGCAGTCATCATATTTTTCACCACATATACATGGCACTCAATAGTATATATATGTTAGTACATGTAGTCCTGGTGCAAACAGATGACAATATGTGATAAAAGAGTACTCCGTACGGATTCTGATCATTCCTCTCCCCGTCATACGGGAGACGATTGTGAAACAAAACAATGGAGATGAAAATTAAAAAGTGTTACTGATGGTTATTTTCTCTCAGCGAGGACAGTGGTTGTCTTATGATCGATGCCTTTCCCTGCATCGTAGAGATACGCGTAGATGGTGTACCACCCAGTTTCCCTGGGTGTGAATTCCGCAGAGTAACGGGCTTCCTCTCCAATGGAGAGTTCCTTCATATTAATTTCTGCCTGTTTTTCAGACTTTCCCGAGGGGGACTCCACCCAGAATTCCAGTTTCAGTCCCGAGCTTTTTTTCAGACCTTTTATGGTTGCCTCGGCCGAGAGGGTTTTTCCGATTGTCGTGTACGGGTGTGACAACACGAGAAGGCGTTCGAGATTTGCTTTTTCTTCGGTGACATAGACCCGCGTCAATCCGGATTCCCACCAGGAGATCTCCTGACCTTCAGTTACCCTGATGGTGGCGTATACATCAGCTGATCCAGTTGCGGTAACCCGGAAAGGCGTTTTTATTTCTCCATCTGGTTTCAGTTCTTCGACATACTGTCCTGATCCATACGGAAAGGAAATAAACGAGGTATCGAGAGAGTGCAATTCCACGTCAAGTCCCCGAAGAGTTTTTCCCGCGATGTTTTTCCATCTGAATGTCAACCAGTGGTGTCCCTTTCCTACTTCAGTCGGGGACAATTCATACTCGAATGGGTACTTGTATTTCATTTTCGCCCTCCTTCTGTCTGTGGGACTTCATACACTCCACAGGGCAAACGAGAGATGGCGGGGGATGAGGATATACCTATCGCCGAAATAAAACCGAACAGATCGAATAATCGACAGCGATGGTGAGCCATGGATTTCTTTCATTCGGCGTACAGGGGCAGACCCCCAGGGACATCGGTGCCCGCCCACAGGTTTGTCGGGCACCCTTTGCCGTCAAAAGAACATTCG
>JAJRDC010000024.1 GCA_028678635.1 Methanomicrobiales archaeon | reverse complement strand
ATAAAAACCCCTGTGCTCTATTATACCGGGTGACCACCCGAGGGCCCGTAGCATAGCCTGGTGGTGCACCCGGCTGATAACCGGGAGGTCGTGCGTTCGAACCGCACCGGGCCCATATTCTTCCGTCCTCTCGGGGTGACAGGCGTGGATAAGACCCAGAAATGGATCCTTGCCGCGGGCTTATTGGTGTGCGTCCTCATCGCCGTCATCGTCCCGGAGGGCATCTTTTATGCCCTGATGCTCTTCGTGTTTCTTATCGTAATCCTCTTCTCCCTGCAGATCATGCGGGAGACCCAGGGTTTTCCCGATGTCACGTGCCGGCTCCAGAATGATGCAAAGGGGATCATGGTCCGGAACCGGGGGAATGCAAAGGCCGTCGCGATCCATCTGGCCCTGGTACCCATGGACATGGAGTTCGATATTCCCCCGCTGGCACCGGAAGAGACTGCCACCCTCGCAATGCCCCATATGATTAGCGAGGCCAAGGCGGCCATCACCTTCCAGAACGAGGCCGGGAAACAGTACTCCCGGACCGTCATCCTCTCGGCGACAGGAGAGGGCGATGAGGACCTGTTAAAGCCTATGATCCCCCTCTTCGGCTGGAAATAACGGGATGTGCACACCCGGGGGTGCGGGGGGGCGCGGGGAAACCTCTGAATCCCCATGGGCCGTTTCACGTCTTGATGTAGTCAAGCACCCGACCCAGGGCATCCACCAGGTCCTTCTGGTCCTCCAGGTAGTCCCTCATGGCCCGGTAGAGCATGAACATGACCTCCAGACCGTAGATGTCCAGCACCTGCTCCGGCGTGAGGGGATTTAAGTACGAGTCCAGGAACATCCCGTCGGTGCTGTACATGATCTCATAGAAGTTCCCATCCTCGGAGAGGACGCAGAACTGGTCCGTCACCTTCTTCCCGGGATCGTCGGGGCGGTAGGGAGCGGGCTCGGACTTCCCCAGGACGATCATTTTCCGGGGGTGGTACTGGGCATCGTAGGGCTCCCCCTTTCCGTCCAGTTTGGCCCGGTCCACCATGGTCATCCCTATCCGCTGAACCACCGGCACCGTGGTCTTCCCCATCTTTGCGAGGAGCGCTGCCGCCTTCTCCCTCACCTCGCCGAGGAGCGGAATATTCTTGCGGTTCATCTCCTCCACCATCTCCAGGAGCTGATCAAATCCCTTCTCGATATCGTCCATGGGCCACTCCCCCGGTACATCCACGCCGGCCCATGAATACCTATCGTTCCCCCGGGGAGCAAAAAGTTGGCTATGGGGCAACTTTTATCTGGCCGGCGTGCCGATACCCCTGCATGCAGGAGATTGACGGCCTGGAGCTCCCCCCGGCCAAGTCCCGGTACCTGATCTCGCTCCTGAAACGGGGCGGCCACGCGAAGGTTGGAGAACTCTCGGATGAGTTCCGGGTGGACCCTTCCACGGTGACAAAGTCCATCGCAGACCTGACCGCCCGGGGCTACCTCTCCCACCGGCCTTACGGCGGGGTGGAACTGACCGGGGAGGGGATCAGGTACGCACGGTTCCTGCTCCGCAGGCACCGGATCCTGGGTCTGCTTCTCTCCCATTACGGGTTCACTCCTGACGATGCCTGCAGGGAGGCATCCCGGTTCGAGGATTATGTATCCCGGGACGCGGTGGACCGGATCTGTGCCTCCATGGGACACCCGGTGATGGGCGTCTGCGGCGAGATCTCCCGCGACCACGACTGCTGCCCGGAGGGGGAATGAGGTTCCCGGTTCATTCGGCCCGGGGGAGGGGGATCCCGTGAGCAGGTCGTGGACCGGCGACCACCTGCCGGACCCGGATCTCATCACCTGGACGGCCGAGCACCACACCTCCTTCCTCTCGCGCCTTTCGCCGTGGACCAGGGTGCTCCTTCTCGCCGAGGTCGTGGTGCTGGTCATCGTCATGCCCGCTTCCCCCCTCCTCGCCCTCCTGTACCTGGTCACCCTGGCGTTCGCCCTCTCGGCAGGGCTCTCACTCCGGCAGCTCCTGGCCTGGTCCCTCCTCCCCGCCCTCGCGGTCCTCTCCCTGGTCCTCCTCTTCATCTGGGGTGAACCCGGTACACCGATCCTTGTGATCCCGCTGGGGGGGTTCACCCTCACCCTCACCGACCAGGGTGTCTCCCTGGCCGTCTCCCTTCTTCTCAGGGCCCTTGCCTCCTTCACCGCCACCCTGGCGGTCCTCGCCTCCACACGGTACGCGGATCTCGCCGCGCTTATCGATGCGCTCCTCCCCTATCCTGCCGACCAGATCCTCCTCCTGGCCTACCGGTTCATCTTCATCACCCTTGGCATGGTCCGATCGATGCAGAAGGCCCTCTGGTCCCGGGGGGGCAGCCTCCTCTCCGGCGCGGCACGGCAGACCCGGATCTTTGCCGATGCCGGGGCCCTCGTCTTCCTCCGGTCCTATGACCGTGCAGAGCGGATCGGGAAGGCCATGGAGAGCCGGGGGTACACCGGGTCGCTCTCCACGGGAACACGGCTGAGACGGCCGGGGACCCGCGATGCCCTGGTCCTCATGGGCGCATGGGCATTCGGGATCCTTCTCCTTGCCGTCACCCTGGGGAGGACAGGGCCATGACCGGATCCGTACCGGGGGGACCCGGAGAGGGCATCCCGCACTGTCCCCCGGCCCGGCCGGAGCGCGGGGAACTGCTCCACGTGGACTGTGCCAGCCACGTCTACCCCGATGGCACCAGGGGCATCCATGAGCTGTGCTTCCGGGTCTACGAGGGGGAGATCATCGCGCTCTGCGGACCGAACGGCGCCGGCAAATCCACCCTCATCGAGCATCTGAACGGCCTCCTCACGCCCTCTTCCGGCAGGGTCACGGTTCTCGGGAAGGAGACCGGGGCGAAGGAGGGCCCGGAGCTCTGGCGCCTCGTCGGGGTGGTCTTCCAGCGGTCCGACGACCAGCTCTTTGCCCCCACCGTCCTGGATGACGTGATGTTCGGGCCCCTGAACCTGGGCCTCCCGCCGGACCAGGCAGCCCGCAGGGCCCGGGATGCCCTGGCAGCGGTGGGAGCCTCCGACCTGGAAACGAAGATGCCCGCGTACCTGAGCGGCGGGCAGAAACGGCTGGTGGCCATCGCCGGGATCCTGGCCATGGATCCCCTGATCATTGCCTTTGACGAGCCCACGTCAGACCTGGACCCGGTCCACGGTGCCATCATCGAGGGGATCATCCGGGATCTCCGGGATCGCCGGGGGAAGAGCGTGGTCCTCGCCACCCACGACCTTGACCTGGCATCCCGGCTGGCCGACCGGGTCTGCCTGGTCAAGGGGGGATCCCTCATCGCGGACGGGAATCCGCGGGAGATCTTCTACAACCGGGATCTCCTCAGGGAGGCTGGGCTCCTGGAACCGGCGCCCGTGCAGTTCTTCCGCGATCTCTGCGAGAGGTACGGGATCGAGACCACGGACCGTCCGCTGACACTTGAGGAGATCAGCCGGTTACCCGTCTTCTCCCGGGAGGGGGAAACCCCCCCGGCCGGGAAAAAGTTGGGGTGATGCCAACATGATCTGTACTACAGGTTCCGTGATCCGGATCCCGGTCCCTCCCTGCCGCCGGGAGGTGGGGTGAGCCATGGCCCACATCCACCTCCAGGACGGGGCCTTCCCTCTTTCCTTCACCCTCCTCTGGTGGGCAGTGGCACTGGTCCTGCTCCTGGCCTGCCTCCTCCTGCTCAGGAGGGCCGAAAGACTCCCGTCCCGGGAGATCACGGTGGCCGCTCTCTGCACCGCGGCAGCGTTCGCGTTCTTCCAGATCGAGCTCCCCCTCTTCGGCGGGATCCACCTGAACCTGACACCGCTCATCGGGATCCTGGCAGGACCGGTCATCGGCGGGATCATCGTCTTTCTCGTGAACCTTCTCTCGGCCGGCCTCGGTCATGGCGGCTGGGGGATGATCGGTGCCAATACCCTGGTGAACATGGCAGAGGTGGCGGTGGCAGCGCTCCTTTTCACCGGCCTGCGACGTGCCGGGACCTCCCCCGGGGTACGGGCAGGGATCGCCACCTTCGCGGCCCTTGCCGTGGGCAATGCCGCGATGGTTGGGATCATCATGGTCTCCGGTATCCAGGGCGTCAGCCAGGAGGGCTCGTCGCTCCTTGCAGGCCTCTCCCTCGTGGTCCTCGTGAACATGGTCGTGGCGGTGGTCGAGGCCATGGTGACGGCACTCATGGTCGCGTTCATAGCCCGGGCCCGGCCCGCACTCCTGGGGGAGACCGGACCCTGATGCGCCTTCGTCCGGATCCTTTCCTCACCTGACGCGGAATCCCCGTTTTTCCAGGAACCGCTGCAGCTGCTCCTCTGCATCCGGCGCCGCGAGGGGAACCACCCGCAGCGCCTCGTCCCACGCCACCCGGAGATCGGGATCGTCAGAAAAAAGTCCGAAGGTGCCGTGAACGCGGCCGATCTCCCCTCCCCCGGACCGGGAGATCCGCAGGATCACGCACCGGTATTTTCGGCACTGCGAGGGGCGGGTTTCATGGATGGTACAGACCACGTGCTCGCCGTCCGGCCGGAGGAAGGGACAGTCATCGGGATGTGCCGCGGGGAAACTCCGGTCCAGGAAAAGGTCCCGCTTGTCGTCGTCGATCCTGGCCCGGAATTCCGTCCCGGTGGATACCGCACAGCAGTCAAACTCGAACGGGGCCGTCTCCCGCTCGATCACCAGGTAGTCCCCCAGGTACCTGCAGCAGCTCCCGCACCGGGCGCAGACGAACGCCATCCCTCTGTAGAATGCACCTTCCCCATGCATCTTTTTTCTGGAAGCGTCCGGGCAACCGGATCCATCTTCCGCTGGCATCCGGAAGTATTCATTCATCGATGCATGGCGGTGTCATGCGTGAGTGTATTACTGGGATGCTCTCGGGGGCTCCGCCGAGGCTCCGCCCCCCGCCGCGTAGGCTCCCCCCGCCGGTGTTCCGGGAACCGGTGATCTCTCTTTCCCGCTACCCGGACTGGCGAGATATCCTCATGGGGGGAGGGAACGGGAGGGGCAGCGCCCCCTCCCGTACCATATCCCAGAAACCGCCTGTGGCAGAGATCCAAGAAACCGTTGATCCATTCATCCACCGCAGGGGCGGGGACGTCCACGCGGCGGGGGGAGGCCGTCAGGTTTCCCCCCGGAGCGTCCCCTTGGTCGTCAGAGGTTGACGGGAAACCGGACAGCCCCCGGAGCATTCATCTGTGCCCGATCCGCAGCATCCTCGGGGGGAGAAGAGCATAACGCTTAAAAACGGGCATCGCCTTCGAGTACAGTGAGATGATCCGGATCGGCCTCATGGGGTGCGGGAACGTCGGCCAGATCGTGGCCACCCAGGCCAGCGG
>JAJRDC010000045.1 GCA_028678635.1 Methanomicrobiales archaeon | reverse complement strand
GACCTCTTCATCCAGGCAGGGGCTCTGGCCCTGGAGGACGCGGGGCTCTCGGGCGAGCAGATCGACGCCATGTACGTGGGAAACATGAGCGCCGGGCGGTTCATCGAGCAGGAACACATCGGCGCCCTCATCGCCGACTACTCGGGCATGGCCACCCGCCACATCCCTGCCACCCGGGTGGAGGCGGCGTGCGCCTCCGGGGGGCTCTCCTTCCGGCAGGCGGTTATCGCGGTTGCGAGCGGCATGGAGGATGTGGTGGTGGCGGCGGGCGTGGAGAAGATGACGGACGTGGGCACGGGGACCAGCGTGGACACCCTGGCCGGCGCCGCGGACCGGGAATGGGAGGGGTTCGTGGGAGCCACCTTCCCGGGCCTCTATGCCATGATCGCCACTGACTACATGCACCGCTATCCCCTGACCCGGGAGCAGCTGGCCATGGTTGCCGTGAAGAACCACTTCAACGGGGCCAGGAATCCCATTGCCCAGTTCCGTCAGGAGATCACGGTGGAGACGGTGCTGAAATCCCCCCTTGTCGCCGATCCCCTCCGGCTCTTTGACTGCTCCCCCATCACTGACGGGGCGGCGGCGGTGATCGTGGCCCCGCTGGAGCGGGCACCGGAGTTCACGGACCGGTTCGTGAAAGTCAGGGCCTCGGCACAGGCGTCGGACACCATCAGCCTGCACGACCGGGCCGACATCAGCCGGCTTGATGCCACCGTGGCCGCGGGCCGGCGGGCCCTGCAGGCGGCCGGCCTGTCCCACAGGGACATCGATCTCGTGGAGGTCCACGACTGCTTCACCATCGCCGAGATCTGTGCCATCGAGGACCTGGGATTCTGCCGGAAGGGCGATGCCGGACGGCTCACCGAGGAGGGTGTCACCGCCCTCGACGGCGACCTCCCGGTGAACACCAGCGGCGGCCTGAAGGCCTGCGGCCACCCGGTGGGCGCCACAGGGATCAAGCAGATCTGCGAGGTGGTCCAGCAGCTCCGGGGGGAGGCAGGGAAGCGGCAGGTACCGGGCGCTGAGATCGGGATGGCCCACAACGTGGGAGGGACCGGTGCCACGGTGGCCGTCCACATCCTGGAGGCGATCTGAGATGTCGGTGGCACGGTTCTGGAGGAAAATACCCCAGCGCTACAACCTGATCGGCACCCGGTGCGGCACCTGCGGCACCCACTTCTTCCCGCCCCGGTCCTTCTGCCCCTCCTGCAGGCGGGAGGGGAAGATCCAGGAGTACCGGTTCCCGGGGAAGGGAAAAGTGGTCACCTACACGGTGATCCGATCGGCGAGCGAGCAGTTCGAGCACCAGACCCCTTACGTGCTGGCCATCATCCAGCTGGACGAGGGGCCCCGGTTCACCGCGCAGGTGGTGGCGGAACCCGGCGAGATCCAGGTGGGGACACCGGTGCGGCCGGTCTTCCGCCGGATCAGCGCTGACGGGGAGAGCGGGGTCATCCACTACGGCACCAAGTTCGTGCCGGTGCGATAACCCCCCATCCCTCTTTTACCGCAGGGAAATCAATGGGGTATCGTTAACCGGCGCGGGAATCCACGCCCGGATCCGTAAAAGATTAAAAACTTCTTATTACCTTTTATTCTGTAAACGGAGCGATTAAATCATCCAGAATCCACAGAAACGTTCATATAGAAGAGTACAAGACACTGTGACACCGAATTCCGGTGATAGGAGTGCATCTCTTCCACAGACACATCGCAGTGACCACGTTTCTCCTGGTCCTGATCCTGGGATCGTGTGCAGGCATCGCGGCAGCAGCACCCGCCACTCCGACCAATCCCTTCCGGGGAGACAATACCTCCACGGCAGACATTGACGTGACGTACATCAGCCAGTCGCCGCGGTACGACTTCCGGGCGGAAAAGACCGGCCCGGCTGTCGGCGACGCGGTGACGCTTTCGGTCCATGTCCGGAACCGGGGCACGGCATCCGCCTCCGGCTGGGCCTTCTCATGGTGGATCGACGGCCAACAGGTCTCCACCGGTACCGGGCCCACGCTCGCCGCCGGTGCCGGGGCAATGGTGAACCTCTCGTACACCTGGCAGAACGGCGACCACTGGGTCTCGTTCTTTGCGGACCCCGAGAACGCCGTCCGGGAGAAGTCGGAACAGAACAACCTGCGGACCGACCGGATCAACGCGCTCCTCGTGGGCTTCTGGGTGGAGCGGTCGGTATACGACTACTTCAACAACAACCAGTACAGCTTCACCCAGCGGTTCGGAATCGCCGACGAGGCCAACAGCTGGGAAGACTGGGCCCAGCGTCAGATAGCTCTCGCCAACCGCCTGCAGGAAGAGGCAATCTCCCCTTCCTCGCCGAATGGTATCCAGGACCGGTGGCGCCTGGACCAGGTGATCGTGGTGGCCGATGACACCCTCCCCCTGGCCGGGGGGCTGCCCACCAACCACCCGGACCAGCGTGAACGGACTGTGGACATGATGTGGGGCTTTGAGCAGGACATCCTGCCCAACAACTTCTACCGGACCACCGATAACAGCGGGAATCCCTTCTACCTGGAGCAGGGCCTGCTCCACGAGATGCTCCATGCCCGGTACCTGGTGGACGCCTATGCCCTGAACATCCACGGCCACTCCATGGGGGTCCTCACCGACAGCGGAGCACGGATGTACCCCGGAGGAGGCGGGATGGTGCATGTGAACGGCGATTCCCCGTCCATGATGAACAGTGATCCGGTCTTCTCCGAGTGGGAGGCAGCCGCCCTGAACCTCTGGGCAGGGAAGCGCCCGAAGCCGGAATGGGCCAACTACAACGCCCACGGCGGCCTGGGCTGGTACCTGGCGAACCGCACGCCTGCCCAGAACTCCCTCCGGGTGGTGGACAGCCTGGGACGGCCGGTGGCCGGCGCCACGGTCCAGGTCTACCGCGCGGACCGGGTCCCGACGGGATCCGGCGACCCGAATATCATCGAGGCATCGAAGGACTTCTACCCCAAGTACATCGACAATACGGTGGACCTCCAGGGGACGACGGACGAAAACGGCCTGTTCGGCCTGGGGGCGAACCCCTTCTCGGTCCCCGAGCCTATCGGCGGGTGGGACCACACCCGGTGCGTGGACTTCTTCAGGGTCCGGGTGAACGGGCAGGTCTACCCCTTCTGGCTGGACCTCCCCCAGGTACAGGTCCAGTGGTACCGGGGGAACACGGCTGCTGCCACCTACGAGCTCCGCCTCCCCGTGGTGGTGGACCCCACCCCCACGCCCATCCCGACGCCCACGCCAACCCCGACGCCCACACCCACACCCGTTCCTGACGGGCTGATTACCACCACCGACGTACCCACCACCTACACATACCTGGGATACTCCACGGTCTACTACAGGCAGGCCCAGTCACTGAAGGCGGTGGAGACCGGGATTCCGCAGGTGACCGTTGCGCTGGCAAAGAAGAACTCCCCCACCCGGAACATCCAGGTCCACATCCGGGCAACGATGGGGGGCCCTGACCTGGCAACGGGCACGATTATGCCATCCCAGGTCTCCTCCACGGATCCCATGAATCCGACATGGGTGACCGTAGCCCTGACCCAGGTGCAGCCCCTCACCAGGGATGGGAAGATCTATCTGGTTCTGGAAGTTGCTGGCTATGATTACAGGAACTATTACGTCGTGCCCCTGAATGGGAGTAACCCGTACAAGGACGGATCCCACTTCAAGAACTCGGTGGGGTCCCTGAACACCGACGCCGATATGCTCCTGAAGGTCCTCTTCTCGGCCGGTGAGGTGACCCCCTCCCCCACGCCGACCCCGACTCCTACCGTGACTCCCACGCCGACCCCCACGGAGACACCGACTCCAACCCCGACGGTAACCCCGACCCCCACCCCTGAACCTTCGGGTACCCTTGTCGTGACCGCCGAGTCCTCCACCACTTCCACCTACCTGGGATATTCCACTACCTACCGGCAGCAGGCTCAGTCGGTGAAGGCAGCCGGGACCGGCATTGACCGGATCGCCGTTGCCCTCGCGAAGAAGGGCACCTCGGCCCCTTCGGTCACCCTGCACGTGAGGTCCGTGCTCGGGGGAGCCGATCTCGCCACGGCCACTCTCACCCCTTACCTCGTCACCTCCACGAACGTGGTGGACCCCACCTGGGTCACCCTGGACATCGCGAAGACGGGCATCCTCACGTCAGGGAAGACCTATTACGTGGTCCTGGACACCGCCACCACCGACCTGAAGCACTACTACTACGTCCCCATCAACGGCAACAACCCGTACCTGGACGGGCACCACTTCAAGAATACGGTGGGATCCCTGAACGCCAACTACGACATGCTCATGAAGGTCTGGTTCACGGCCTGACCGGTACCGTGCCATCCCCGACGGGGTGCGGGAAAACCCCGACCCCCATCTTTTTCTCTCCGTATCCCGCACCGGACGGCCTTCACCGGATCTGTGTACCATACGGCATCGCATCCTGCAGCGTGTCCTTCCTGTCAAGCAAGGATCCTTATCTCTTCAGAGAAAACATCCTAAA
>JAJRDC010000257.1 GCA_028678635.1 Methanomicrobiales archaeon | reverse complement strand
CTCGCCCGCCGGGTGGTCTACTTCACCGACAATGCCGGCGAGATCGTCTTTGACCTCCTGCTGATCCGGTTCCTGAAGGCGCAGGGTGCCCGGGTCACTCTCGCAGTGAAGGGTGCTCCGGTATTGAACGACGCGACCCTGGTGGAGGCCTGGCAGCTGGGGATGGAACGGGAGGTGGACCTCCTCACCACCACCGGGAGCGGGGATATCGGGGTCACCTGGGAGAAGATCCCCGGTGATCTGGCCCGGGCGCTGGCCGATGCCACCCTCATCATAGCAAAGGGGATGGCCAACTATGAGTCCCTGACCGAGTATGCCCCCCGGCTCCCCCCGGTGGCTTACCTGCTGACCGTCAAGTGCGAGACCGTTGCGGAGAGTATCGGTGCGCCGGTCGGGGCCTCCATGGCCGCCCTGGAAGGGGCCGGCCCGATCCCCGTCAGTCCCGGCACCGGCTGAGAAGGGCTGCCGCCTTTTTGTTGTCGGGATCCAGGGAAAGCGCCCTCTCGCAGAACGCCCGGGCATCCCGGTCATGGCCGGTCTCCAGGAGGCGGCGGGCGATCTCCAGGATGATGTCCATGTTGGTGGCATCGATCCGGTAGCCCCGGAGCAGGTGACGGAGTGCCTGCTCGTCGTCGGGCTCGAGAAGGGAAAGGTAGTACCACAGGGACGGCTGGCCGGGCTTCAGGCGCATGGCGTTCCGGAGGGCCTCACCCGCCTCTTCCTTCCTCCCCATGTGGTATAATGCAATCCCCTGGGCCAGCCACCGTTCCCCGTCATATTCGTTCATGGGCCGTATCCGGTCGAAGATCTCCAGCGCCTCCTCGTGTCGCCCCATCTTCAGGAGCGCGATGCCGGACTGGAGCCAGGCACGGAAGTTGTCGGGATCCACCGTCGCGGCCTGCTGGTAGAAACGGTATGCCTCGTCATACTGTCCCATGGCATAGTGGACATCGCCCTTGCCGATGAGGAAATCGGGATGATCGGGGATGACGGTAAGGGCCTTGTCAAAGAAGGTAATGGCCTCTTCGTACTCGTTGATGGAGAGGTGGGTGATACCCTCGTGGTACCACCCCAGTGCATACCTTTTACTCTTGGGGATGTCCTTCATATCGCCTGCAGGAGGTCGTGGAACCCTGCGATTCCCGGTGAAGGCCGAGCCTTAGTAGTTCTATTCGTGGCTTCTGTTATATCCGTTCCCTTCCCTCCCCCCCCACCTCCTGCCGGGCAGGAATTCTCCCCCCTCATCTTCTCCCATTCTTCGCCCGTGTCAGGGAAGGAACATGGGGAACACAAGGGCAAGCACCTGGGGGAGACGGCAGAGGTAGGGGACTGAGATGATGGCAAGGATCATGGCAAGTATCACCGTGGAGAAGAGGACCACGATCCGGTCGGTGTAGGCTTCCTGCCCCCGGCGCCGCAGGAAGGAGTGGATCCCCTCCTTCATGATGTAGCCGCCGTCCAGGGGCACCATGGGGAGGGCATTGAATATGCCCACGTTCACGTTGATCCAGGCGCTCCAGAAGAGGAGCTGGATGACTCCCCAGTACCCGGCGAACGGGACCTGGAAGAAGGCCTGCTCTGGGGACTCGAAGGCCAGCAGGTGGAGGTACCCCCCGAGATCGAAGGGGAGGACCATCAGGTACAGGAGGCCCGCAGGGCGATCCAGCTGGTGCATCGAGGCGGCCACATCCTTCCCCGGATAGTAGGTGACACCCATGAATCCTGAGGGAGAATCCGAGACATTCTGTGGCCAGGCGGCCAGGGTGAGGCCATAAGTCTCCAGAACTCCGTCTTTTTCCACGCCGATGGTCACCTGATCACCAGGCCGGGTCTGGTTCATGAGGGCCGCCACCTCCTCCACGGAGTGCACGTCCTGCCCGCCGACAGTCCTCAGGAAGGAGTTCTGAGGTACGCCTGCCTCCTGGGCAGGATACCCCTGGTACACCCCGTAGATGATGGGATCAGGGGTGGCGGTCACCGGCCCCAGGGCCAGCAGGAGGAGCCCCATGCAGAGGAACCCCACCACCAGGTTGTTCGTGATCCCGGCCCCGAAGATCCTGCTTTTCGGCGCCGGCTGGGCCTTCTCCAGCTCCTCCTCATCGGGTTCCACAAAGAAGCCGATGGGGATCACGGCAATGAGGACGCCCATGGCCCGGACCCGGACCTGTTCCACCCGGCACAGGATCCCGTGGCCGAACTCGTGGATGGCGATGGTCAGCACGAAGGCAAACCAGACCGCGAAGGTGGAGGGTACGAAATCGTTGATCCCGGGCAGGAGCAGGATGTTCTGGGGTGCATAGATCCCGGTGGGTTCCGGGCATGTCTGGTAGGTAAAGAACAGGGCAACGACCAGCATCACCGTGCCGATGGCAGTGACGACCACCACCGCCGCCACCCCAACGGTCCCATAGATCCGGAGGACGGTCGACCAGCGCATGAACCGGTCAAAAAAACCCACCCTCGCGGTCTTGAGCCCCAGGATAGGACCATAGAAGGTGATATGGTCCTTCCAGATCCCCTTCTCCCTGATCACGTACGCCACCAGGGCGTAGACCAAAATAAGGAGGAACAGGACCAGGAGCCAGTTCATCCTACATCATGGGGCCTGTCATCAGATAAGGATTGGGAGGGGTTTTCGCCTGGCCGGGCATGGCTTCCTGAAGGATTTTTCTTTTCGGATCATTGGTGGCGGGAGGGGCCAGCCCCCTCCCGGCCCCTCCCCCGATGAGGAGAGACCGCCAAGTCGGTGATTACCTGA
>JAJRDC010000112.1 GCA_028678635.1 Methanomicrobiales archaeon | reverse complement strand
AGGTTCCATCGCCCCCTGAATACGTCCCTGTGACAGACGAGTCACTCTGGTCCAGGTTCATATCAGTCGGGCCACTCGTCACAAACCTCCAATAACCATCCCATGTGGGGTAAGCGAGCGCAGGCATGACCAGCAGGCTCCCCACTACAAGAACAGCACACACTACCTTTACCGGAAGAAGACACATCCTAACCATACTGCCACCGAACCGGGAATCCGCACCGCGGGTATTATAGGCATCGGTTTGGATCGCGGGGAGCACAGGTGGACAGTGGAGCCGGGATTCATACGGACGCATAGATGGATGTACAGTCAAGTCCGAGCCATGGATCCAGACGAATCACTGATGTAAAAGAGGGGATTGAGGTGGGCTGTCTATATACCACCGAAGCCGATTGGGACTGCTGCCGCCTCGACATCATATGCACCGTATAAATCATCGTTGTTATCGGCAATTACTTCGCTGGGGCCCTGGAACATGATTCCATAATTTGTTTGCGGGTTTTTCTTCCACTTCTGGACCAGTTCGGTAATGTCAATGGTGATCGAACCATCCGAACCGATCGTCACCTTGTTCCCCCCGTCACCCCAGGGCGGAACCTTGGTGTAGAGGTCGGCAATTTCGGGGGCGGCCTTCCAGTTATTCGCATCAAACGGACCCCTCAGGACCCAGACATCTGCCAGCACCCGGTAATCATTGGATGCCGTGGCCCCAACGGAGTTTTTCCCTCCCGCGCTGTGCAGGGTCAATGTCGCTTTCGTGATATCCGATGAAAGGGTGCTGGTATCCAGCACCATGACTCCCCGGTAGAAGAACTGCTCTGCCATTGAGCCAACAGGACAACCTTCATAATGATTCTGGAATCCGACAAGCATCTTGCCTTCGTATCCTGTGCCGGTTCCCCACGTCATCAATCCCGGCGGGACGCAGGAATTATATGAACGATGATACGTCCAGGTCATGGACTGGGAGAACCCGAGGGGCACGGGCTGGGGAGCGGCTGACTTCGCCCTGAACTCGAATACATCGCTCTTCCCGCAGATGTTATCGACCGTGCACATGGTGATGAAGTATCTTCCCGGCTGAATGGAGAATTCCCCGGTGTTCCAGTCATACTGTTCGGTGTTGGGAATCTGGCTGGCAATCTTCCCGCCCCACCCCCCGTCTTCCTTCATGAGGTCGATGTAGACAACGGTATTTGCCGGGGAATATCCCATGTCCCACGTGATGCGGATGACTCCGCCGAGTGTCGTGGGTCCCAGGTTGCCCCTCGGGTTTGTGATCACAATCTTTCCCACCGGCACATCGATGTATTTCCCAATTGGGCGTGTGGATTTCACCATGACCCTGGGAAGTGAGGACTTGGCAGGAAGGAACGAGGACACCGTCGCTTTGGTATCGCCCAGAGAGCTGATAAGGAGCTCCGTGACGGTGAACGTACCACTCTTCCCCTGATAGGCATCATCGTTCGTCGAAACTTCGACATGGAACTGCTGCGTCCCTTTCTGGTCAGAGGTGAATTCCTTGGTTTTCAGGGTATAGTTGCCGTCATTTCCTACCATATTCCAGGCATCCACTATCTTTCCATCAAGTTCAGACCGTACCACAATCGTCACACCGGGGTACTCCTTCGTGGACGAGAACTTTGGATTCCATTCGACGAGTATCGTTCCGTCCCAGTAGTAGGTATCCCCTGCCTTGGGAGATGTGACGACGATCGACGATGTGAGGCATTTTCCACCAATACAGGTCGCTCCGGTCACGCATTTCGTACCGCATGCCCCGCAGTTCTGCGGGTCCGACAGGGTATCCACGCAGTGCCGGTCGCAGTCGGTAAACGTGAGCGGATCCGCTGCGCAGGAATCCCTGCAGTCATAGAAATTGCAGACCTGGTTCGAAGGACACGTCCTGCCGCAGGCGCCACAGTTGTCGGGATCATTGGCTGTGTACACACACCCCCCGCCGCAGGGGACCCAGCCAAGGGCGGCGCACTGCACCTGGCTGATCGGGCATTTCCCGGCCTCGCACGTGCTCCCGGCCAGGCAGATCATCCCGCAGCCGCCGCAGTTCATCTCGTCAGACATGATGTCCGCACAGTGCCGGTCGCAGTTTCTCAGCTCGACACCCGTGGGCTTCAGCCATGCCCCGGTCGTAGGTTCGCAGGAATCGCCGCATTCGCCGTAGATGCAGACCTGGGGCGAGGGACATGTCACGCCGCAGGCCCCGCAGTTGTCAGGATCCTCGGCGGTATTCACACAAACGCCATTGCAGGGCACCGCGTTCACGTCAAAGCATTGCCCGCCTGAATCCATGAGACGGTCGGTGGGCTGCTCGGTGACGGGCAACAGACCTTTATCGGTGATGGCCCGCAGATTTTTTAGGTTCTCGGCGTACGGCAGCGGCACCGTCTCGGTCCGGCCGTCGACGATTTCGAACGTGGATGACGCCGACGTACCCCCGCCGGAGATTGTGATCGTGTGCGTGCCGGTGGCCCAGCCCTTGTCCGGTCTCAGGAACTCCCCGAACGCCCTCCCAAAGTCTCCCCCGGCCTGCTGTTGCAGGGAGATCATGGTCTTTCCATTGTAGGTCCAGGTCAAGGTCAGGGGATCGCCCTTTTTGAAGTTGTCGTAAAAGACCCAGAACCAGATGCTCCCGGTATCTTTCGAGAACTTCGTCACCTTGTCCACCGGCGTGTTGTTCACGAGGCCGGTCGAGACCATCGGCTCAAGGAACCGCGGCGGACCGGAGTTCGTCGTGGGATCCCCATAAATCTTGATGAATTCCTTGACTGCCGCTCTCTCCTCGGGAGAATTGCCGAAGTCGCCCAGCTGCTGGCTCCCGAAGGAGACGTCCGCACACCCGCTCGTCCAGACCAGGAGAATGACCAGGACAAGCGCAAGAATTGTAATTCCCCGTCCCATCACCGCACCACTACGCGGGGAATCCGCGGGGGGGGGATATATGGGTTTCGAAACGAGTTCCGGATGTAATGGTGATATCCGGCATTAGCAGTCTGGGACGGATGGCGTCGTATCTTGACAATGCGTCATGAGGTTCCCGGGGGTGATAATGACCGGTCCTCATCTCCTGCCCATGTGGCGCCCGGTTCATGTGGGAAGGAATAAAGAGCAGATCATTCCATTGCTCCCCATGGGACCCTTCAGGGAATATGCGAACGTCATCCTCATGACGGTCTTCGGCTTTCTCTTCCTGGCGCTGGGCCTGCTCCTCCTGCGGCAGGCGAGCTTCCCCGGCGGCCTCCTGTTCTGCGGCTGCGGTCTCTTCCTGTTCTGGGTGGGCTGGTATGACCTGAAGAGAAAGGGAACCGATGCCTACGGGAAAACGATCAC
>JAJRDC010000297.1 GCA_028678635.1 Methanomicrobiales archaeon | reverse complement strand
GAGCTCCCAGACATCGTAGCAGCCGATCTTCGTGTACAGGCCGGGCTTTCCCACCTCTGAGGTCCGGGGGATGAAGATCCGGGTGGCCCCGCAGTTCGCGCACTCCACCTGTGCCTGGCTGCGGACTGCCTTGATCACCTGGTCCGCGTTCTGCCCGCAGTTGTAGCAGCTGGTGCGGTACTTCGTGAAGATGAACTGCTCGCCCATGGGTGAGGGTAGGGGGACAGGGTACTTAAACGTTGAGGAGACCTGTGGGGCTCTCTGAACGTGTCAGAGCCAGCCGCCCCGGTTTCTGCGGATGGGCCGGGGCAGGGTATATCTCCATGCAACGACTGCCACCGCAAGCACCACGACAGCCCCGATCAGGATCACCGTATGGAGGGGGGAACCGGAGGAAGAGGAGGGTTCGGATCCTGACGGTGGCGGTGTGGACAGCTGGGATACGGACGGGGTGAGCGTCCCCCCCGGCATCGGTGTGGGAACTGTGGTGGCGGTCATGGCCGGCTCCTCTGGTTCCGGCGGTTCCCGGCCCATGTTCACCCCGATGGCAAAGAGGGAGAATCCCGGTGTCGGCGACCGGTACCGGAGGTTCCCGTTCGCTGCCCCCAGGAACTCTGTCGGAAGCTGATCCCAGGCATCCCCACCGTACCTCAGCAGCACGACCTGGAGGGGTTCCGCTTCCTGGGAAGAGACCCATGATCGGGGCACCTGGAACGCGATCACCGCGCCCGTGATGGCATCCTCAGGAAGGTGGTAGGTCTGGATATCCACATACCGGTAGACAGGAAACTCCGGGGGAGGGATCCCCGCCGGTATCGATCGCTCGATGGTCGTGACCAGGACCTCCCTGATCTCTGCCCCGGACGTGAAGGTCACGGAACGGACAGGCATGGCCGGGTTCTGGAAGGTGAACTGTACCTCCTCGCCGGGAGCGAGCCGGCTGGCGGCAGCGGCGGCGGTGGCACCGGTGGTGCTGCTCCCTCCGGAGGATCCGGTCTGTGCTGGTGCGGAGACGGTCACATAGCCGGTCCGTGTCATCGTGTCACTCCCGCCGGCATTGGTCGCTGTGAACGTGATGTTGTAGATGCCGGTCCTTCCGTAGGTGTGGGAGGGGTTCTGCGAGGTGGAGGTCCCGCCATCCCCGAAGTCCCAGGACCAGGTGGCGGGGGATCCGGTGGACTGGTCGGTGAAGGTGACGGTGAGGGGTGCAGTACCGGAGAGTGGGCCGGCGATGAACGCGGCGACCGGGGGTGCCATGTTCACGGTGATGTAGCCGGTCCGGGTCATCGTGTCGCTTCCCTCGGCGTTGGTCACGGTGAGGGAGACGGTGTAGGTACCGGGGCTGCCATAGGTGTGGGACGGGTTCTGCAGGCCGGAGGTTCCTCCGTCGCCGAAGTCCCAGGACCAGGAGGCGGGGGAGAGGATGGAGGCGTCGGTGAAGGTGACCGACAGAGGGGCGGTACCGGACAGCGGGCTTGTGGTGAAGGATGCTCCCGGGGCGGTGAGGGCATAGAACCGGGCGGTCATCCCCGGGTAATTGGACACCCCGCGGTTGGGCACGAAGTACACGTGATTCCCGCTGCCCACGCAGCCGAAGAATCCGGACAGGGTCCTGTTCAGGGTGGTCATGTTGTAGTACGACCACGCCGATGGGCTGGTGAACTCCTGCGAGGTGTTGTACCGGGCGGTCCACCCGCTGTAAGTGACAGCATTGGAATAGGGGGCATAGTACACGAAATCACCAAGGGCATCGCTGAACAGGTAATTCCCCAGGTTCGGGTTGAGGGAGGAGAGGTTGAAGTACGAATAGGCCGATGGCGACGTCAGGTCCTGCACCGAGTCATACCGGCCGGCAATGAGGCTGTACGTGGATGCATCAGAAGGAGTCAGGAAGAGGTACCCCCCGTGTGCAGCCCCGCCTTCGAACGCGGTCAGGTGGGCCTCCACCGTGGCCGTGTCGAAGTATGACCATGCCGCCGGGTCAGTGAACCCCATCGTGGTGTTGTACCTGGCCAGGAGGCTGTTGGGGACCGTGTTGTAAAACGGGATGAAATAAACCTGGTCGCCGATGGCCACCGCCCCCTCGTACCCCTGGAGCCCTGCATGTACGGTGGTCATGTCGAAGGAGGACCAGGCCGAGGGACTCGCGAACTCCCGGGTGGTATCGTAACGAACCACGGTGCCGTGGGCAGAACCCCCGCGGTAGTGGGGGGCGAAGTACACGTAGTCACCACTGACTGTCGCCCCGCAGAATCCCCGCAGGTTCACGTCGACCTGGCTCAGGTTGAACCAGGACCAGGCGGAAGGCGAGGTGAACGGCCGGGTTGTATCATACCGGGCAACGGTCCATCCATAGCTGGAGCTGTAGGGAACGTAGTACACGTAATCCCCGTGGGCCGTGCCGCCAAAAAAGTAGCGGAGACTCCCGTTGATTGTCTGGAGATTGATGTACTCCCACGACGAGGCGGAGGTGAAGGGTTTCGTGGTATCGTACCGGACTGTCCACCCGTGGGCCGTTGTGTTCGTGTAGGGCACGTAGTACACGTGGTTCCCGTGGGCAATGCCTCCTGCAAATCCTGCTTTCAGTGCGGGATACACGGTGGTCAGGTTGAAGTATTCCCACCGGCCGGGATCCGTGAAGGGATCATCCGCCGAGGCCGCCGGGATCAGGATCAGGAACAGAGCGAGGAGTACGAGCCCGGTGGGGATGAGTTTCTGCATGGCAGGCCGGCCGTGGAACATCGTTACCACGGGATACGATGTCCTCCCTTAATACCTTTCAGAAGGGGTGAAATCCTCCACCCCGAAGGGATCGGAGGGACGTGCAGGTTCTTCGGAAAAGCGTTCAGGAAAAAAGGGATTGGTATTTCGGTGACAGGTCTAGAAGTCCATGTCGCCGCCCATGCCGCCCATGCCCGGGGGCATGCCGCCAGGTCCGCCCGGGGGCATGCCGCCCGGCGGGGCCGCGACCCGGGAGGCGGCGATGACGTC
>JAJRDC010000078.1 GCA_028678635.1 Methanomicrobiales archaeon | reverse complement strand
GTGGAGATGGTGTACAGGTACACGTCCGTATCCCCGTTCCGCCAGTCCTCCCAGACGATCCGGTCTCCCCAGATCCAGGGATTGCGCTGATCCTTCGGATCTGTGGTCACCTGCAGGGTTTCATTCGTCACCACATTGGCCAGGAAGATATCATCGTTCCCGTTGCGCCGGTCCTGCCATACCACCAGGTCACCGTACACCGACGGGTTGTACTGGCTCACCGGGCCCGGTGAGACCGCCCAGACAGCTCCCGTGCTGAGCCGGTACGCGGTGATGGCCGACTTCCCCCGGGGGCTGTCCTCCCATACCACCAGGTCCCCGGCGATGGCCGGGGACTTCTGCGCCTGGGATCCCTTTGCCACCGTGGTCTCGATCCCGGAGGTCAGGTTGTAGAGGACGATGTCATCATCCGCGCCGTGGGTGACTTCCCACACCGCCAGGCTCCCCCAGATCCGGGGGTACTTGGTGTTCTGGGACGCGGTGACAATCGGCCTCCCCGATTCCCTGATGGTATTGTAGACAAAGATGTCGGGGCTGCCCTGCCGGTAATCGGTAGCGACGATCTGGTTGCCCCAGATGGCCGGGTACTTCTGGTCCGCGGTATCCTTGTTGATCCGGGTCTCGGTGCCCGAGGACATCTCCAGGAGGTAGATGTCCCAGTTGCCGTGCCGGTTGTCCTGCCAGACGATCCGGTCCTCCCAGATGGCGGGAGCCTCCTGGTTTGCGGGATCCGGGGTGATCAGGATCTCCCGGGCGGTTCCTGCGGCGGGGAGGGCTGCGAGCAGGAGGAGGAGGAGAAGGATGCCCAGCGCCCCCGCCCGCTGCCGGTTCAGAGTCATAGTGAAAGGGATCACTCCGGGGGACCATAAAGCATGGCGCCGGCTGTATCCGCTACCTTTATGCCCGGGTTCCCTGATTCCCATACAGAGGAGCGGAAAGACAGATGTTGGTCCTTGGCATCAATGCCAGCCCGAAGGGGAGGGAGAGCCAGACCCTCAGGCTGGTGGAGGCAGTACTCGCGGGTGCGGAGAAAGCAGGAGCAGCGACCGAACTCGCGGACCTGTGCAGTCTGGAGATTGACTACTGCACCGCCTGCGGCACCTGCTACGAGAGCGGAGAGTGCACGCTCATCGACGATTTCCCGGATCTCTTTGACCGGATGATGGAGGCGGACGGTATCGTGCTCGGGTCCCCCAATTACATCGACTCGGTGACGGCCCCCATGAAGGCGGCCTTTGACCGGATGGCTGATGCCATCCACTGCCAGATGTTCTCAGGCAAGTACGGGTGCTCGGTCTGCACGGCCGGGGGATCCAACGAGATGGAGGTGGTGGGGTACATGAACCGGGTCCTCACCTCGCTGGGGGCCACAACCATCGGCGGGGTGGGCGTGGCATTCCAGGGGAACCCGGACCGGATCCTCCCTGCCATCGAGAAGGCCCGTGCGCTGGGGAAGGAGCTGGCCGGGGCCATCCGGACCCGGAAGGTGTACCCCGAGCAGGCCGCGATCCACAAAGCCCGGCGGGAGTATTTCTGCCGGCTTGTCGAGGCGAACAGAGACCGCTGGCGCCACGAGTACGACTGGTGGGTGGCAGCCGGCGAGATCCGGAAGGACTGAAGGACGGGACGGGATCCTGCAGGGTTCAGGGGCTAGAATCCACCATTTCATATAGGATCACTCCCCACCCTCATCCGGCATGAGCGAGGAGACCTACCCCACGGCCACGGTCCAGGGCAGGGAGGTACCCTGGGACCCGGAACAGCTCCGGAGGATCAGGGACCATCCCTGCTTCTCCGAGAAGGCCTGCCACGCCTTCGGGCGCATGCACCTCCCGGTCGCGCCGAAGTGCAACATCCAGTGCAACTACTGCATCCGCGACTTTGACTGCGTGAACGAGTCCCGCCCCGGCGTCACCACGAAGGTCCTCACTCCCGGTGAGGCTATCGAGATGGTGAAGAAGGTGATGGCGAAATTCACCTACATCAAGGTACTTGGCATCGCGGGGCCGGGGGAACCCCTCGCCAACGAGGAGACCTTCGAGACACTGCGCCTCGCAAAAGAGCTGTTCCCGAACCTGATCAAGTGCATCAGTACAAACGGCCTCCTCCTCCCGGCAAAGGTGGGCCTCCTGGAGCAGTACGACGTGGGGAACGTCACCGTCACCTGGAACGCACTCACTCCTGAAGTGGGGGAGCAGATCTACTCCTGGGTGACCTGGGAGGGGAAGCGCATCACGGGGAAGGCGGGGGCAGCGCTCCTCCTGCAGAACCAGATCCTGGGGATACAGGAGGCCGTGAAGCGGCACATGATCGTGAAGGTGAACTGCGTGTACATCCCGGGTGTGAACGACATGCAGATCCCGGACATCGCGAAGAAGGCCTCCGAGCTTGGGGTGTACACCTTCAACGTGATCCCGCTCATCCCCCAGTACAGGTTTGCCGGTGTGACGCCGCCCACCCCGGCGGAGAAGCGGAAGATGCAGGACGAGTGCAGCAAGTATATCCGGCAGATGCGCCACTGCCAGCGGTGCCGCGCCGACGCCATCGGGCGCCTGGGACACGACATCCAGTCCTGCATCTACAGCCAGCAATAACCCCATCCCCTTCTTTTTCCCCTTCTGAAAGGTTTCCTGCACTGCATCTCAATACTTTTGCTTAACCTTATTGACTGAAATAATGGGTTAAATATTGTTAGAATAGGTAAACTGAATGTCTTGATATGGATTATAACCGCATATTTCAGTTATTTCGAAGAAATAAGAGATTAAATGCATTGGATTTATCACAAACCTTAATATAGTAAATGCCAACATTTCACCATTCCCTCTCACTTCCACATGCGAGAGAAGATCGAGGCAACACCCATGGGAACTCTTCGTTTAGCACAGGGAATCCTCCTTTTCCTGATCCTGTATGGTATCGTGATCACGGCCGCGGCCGCACTCCCCGCCTTCCCGGGAGCCGAAGGTTTCGGTTCAGACACCCCCGGGGGGCGGGGCGGACAGGTCTTCGTGGTCACCAACCTGAATGCCGAGGGCCCTGGCAGCCTGAGGGCAGCCATCGAGGCATCCGGCCCCCGGATCGTGGTCTTTGCGGTCAGCGGGATCATCCAGCTGCCCCGCACCCTGAATGTCAACAACCCGTACCTGACGATTGCCGGCCAGACAGCACCGGGCGACGGGGTTGAGGTGAAGGGCGAGCTGGGTATCAAAACGCACGACGTCGTGATCCGGTACATGCGGTTCAGGCCGGGACACCCCTCGGCCATCCTCCCGCCCGATGACCGCAAGGATACCCACGCCATCAACATCGTGGACGATGCCTACAACGTGGTCATCGACCACTGCTCCCTCTCCTGGGGCATTGACGAGGTCTTCTCTGTCTATGGCGACCCCCACGATGTGACCCTCCAGTGGTCAATCGTCTCTGAGGGGCTCTACAATGCCAGCCTTGCGAAACCGGATGACAGGGGCACGGACGATCCAAGCGATGACATAGAGAAGGGGCATAGCATGGGGGCCCTGATCGGATCCGAGAACGGCATCACCCTCCACCACAACCTGATGGCCCACAACGACCAGCGAAACCCCCGCCTGAAGGCAGACGGGACCGTGGATGTGGTGAACAATGTCATCTATAATTACGCGTACTCCGCAGGGGCCGCCACCGATGATAAGGGTTTCCTGCGGATCAACTACGTCCGGAACTACGTGAAAAAGGGCACCCAGTCCAGGGATGTGGCCGAGCTGGAACTCGGGCATCCCACCGACAAGTCCAGTAAGGGCTACGCGGTTTATGTTGAGGGCAATATCGGGCCCCACCGGACGAGTGATACCCAGGACCAGAGGCTGGTCGTGAACCGCGACGGGTGGAACCACCTGACCGGGACCCGGAACGATGCCCCGGCCATCACCAGTATGACGTCTGCGCTGGATGCGTACGAGCAGGTGCTGAACGGTGCCGGCGCGGTGCTCCCGAAGCGGGATAGCGTGGACCAGCGGATCGCTGCCGAAGTCCGGACCAAGGGAGGGGCCATCATCACGACCCCGAGCCAGCGGCCGACCGCCCTCGGGGGCTGGCCGGTCCTTGCACCGGGCACCGCCCCGGCAGACAGCGACAGCGACGGCATGCCGGATGCCTGGGAGACGGAGCGCGGGCAGAACCCGCGGGATGCCTCCGACTCGAAGGGGGACGGGGACGGGGACGGCTACACCAACATCGAGGAGTACCTGAACAGCGTCATCCCCGGAGAAGTGAAGGTGGGGGCTGCCACGATCCCGTCCGAGGGCGGTGCCTTCCCGGGTGAACGGGTCCGGTTCACGGCATCCTACCAGGGCAAGCCCTCCACTGATGTCATCAAGGAGATGCGCTTTCTCGTCTCCACCAACCTGAAGGAGGAGACCCCGCAGTTCTACGGCATGGTGACCCAGGTGCGGAAGGGGGTCTACCAGGCCTCGATCCAGCCGGCACCCAAACAGGCGTTCACCGGGGCAGTGCCCCTGGGAGTGGGTGCACCAAAGAATGATGGATCCACCCTGCAGAACGGGTACATCCGGTTCAACACCGGCGAGAGCTGGGTGACGGTGGACAGCACTTCCGGTACCATCACGGTCACCTGGGACGTGACGTTCCTTGATGCGTACGGAAAGCGGACAGGCCAGTCGGTCTTCACCTATGGGGCAGGGAGAAACGGCGAGAAGGACACGGGCAAGTACGACCCCATCGACAACTACGGCTGGCATAGGAAAGGGTCCTGGTCTGTCTGGGACCCGGCCTATGCAAACCGATACGGGTTCATCCAGGAGTCGTACCTGGAACTTGATGGGTACCACACGCAGGGCCGCACCTGTCCCCTCACGGCCACGGGACAGGTCAACACTGCCAAGTGTGAGAAATGGACCCGCGGCGATCTCACCTATGCCATCGACAGGACCGCACGGCAGTTCCACGGGTATGACACCTACGTGTACGTGGATAACATGGGGCAGGGCTGGGTCTCCCAGAGCCTGATCCAGAACGACCGGGTCACCTCATGGGCCCGCGACTGCCCCATCCTCAGGAACTCCGGCGTGAACTGGAAGGCCTGTACCTGGAAGAAAGTGGACCTCTCCGGTACAGGGCTGGGGCCGTGGAAGGCCTACGCCGCATACACCCTGACCCAGGGCACCACCCGCAGTATCACCCAGAGCATGATCTCCGGGAACGACTTTGCCTCCTCGTGGTACCGCTCCTGCCGGAACAGTGCCACCGGTGCCCCCGACTGGAAGACCTGCACCGCCTGGTCCGGCCCGGCGAACGTATCGGCCATGAAGGGACTGGAAGGGAAGCGGTACCCCGCCTACACCAGCTACAGCGTCTGGAACGGGAACGAGGTCAGCCTGATCCAGCGGCTGATCGCAGTCGA
>JAJRDC010000312.1 GCA_028678635.1 Methanomicrobiales archaeon | reverse complement strand
CGGCCTTCCGGATGTCCGTGACCCCGAAGGCGGTCTGGACCGAGGTGATCTCCAGCTCCACGGCGGCGGAGCAGACGTAGTCCAGGAGATCCACCGAGAGTTCCCGCTTCTCCCGGCTCTTCCGGAGCTGCTCCATGAGGGCCGCCATCTTCTCCGGCGGCTCCATCCGCAGCTTGGCAAGGCTCACCACGCACATGTAGATCCGGGTCAGGTTCCGGTCCGGACCCGTGATCGTCTCAAAGAAGTTGCGGATCACCTGGGCCTGGTAAATCTCGCCTGCCATCGTGATCAGGAGGTTTTTCCCTGCGGGTTAAATAGTTGCTGGAAGGGTCAGACGAGTAGCAGACCCGGTTCCGTCATCCGGCCTATTTCCTCGTGGAAACGATCTTGATGATGTCCCCGTCCTGGAGGGGCTGGGTCTCCTTGATCCGCATCTTTTTCCGGGCGTCGACCGCGTACAGGAATCCCTGGCCGATCTCGGTGTGGACCCGGAAGGCCAGGTCCTTTGGCGTGGATCCCCGCTTCATCAGGAGCGCGTCGGGAAGGACCCGGCCCTGCTTGTCGGAGTACTTGTGCTCGTCCTCCACCGGATAGACCACGATCTGGTCAAGCCCCGAAAAGACCACCTGGTTGAGCATCTGGGGGACGCCCGTTCCCCCGAACCTTCCCATCATCTCCTGGATCCTCGCAAGGCCGGCCTTCTGGGCAGGGGAGAGGGACTCGGGCTTCAGGACCGTGAAGGAGGGATCGCCGGGCAGGTAGCGGATGAGACCATGGGTGGTGGCGTTGCGCAGTGCCAGTTCGCCCGCGGCGGAGGCCAGGGGTACCCCCATGGCCTGCAGCTCACCGGCCCTCTCCGCCGGTGCCTCATCAGCCTTGTTCCCCACGGGGTAGAGAGGCTTGGCCAGGGCCAGGAGCCGGCCGCAGAACCTGATCAGTTCCTCCTCCGATGCCCGCGGGAGATCGATCCCCAGCTCCAGGTCCACCTGGTGGACATGTTCCCGGGTGATGCCGAGGCCGGCCAGGAGCTCGGCGAGGGCGGTCTCCATGGAGAAGGCTTTTGCCTGGGCCTGCCGCTGGAGCCTGGCCCAGTGCTTCTGCAGGATCCCGTACAGCCACATGGTCATCTCCAGGGGCAGGAACCGGATATCCTCACGGGGATCGTGGCTCCCGATGCCCACGGGGTTCCCCTCGCTGTCGGTGCCGCCACTCGCGTCCACTACGTGAACGATGGCATCCGCCTCCCGGAGGTGGTCCAGGAACTGGTTCCCGAGGCCCCGGCCCTTGTGGGCGTCCGGTACAAGGCCTGCGACGTCGATCAGGCCCACGGAGATGAACCGGACCCCGTCCACACAGGCGGCGCAGGTGGTCCCCAGGCTCCGGCAGGCGCAGGGGGTCCGCACGTAGGCGACACCGTGGTTGGCGTCGATGGTGGTGAAGGGGTAATTGGCGATCTCCACGTTCGCCAGGGTTGCCGCCTTGAAGAAGGTGGATTTCCCGCAGTTGGGCTTCCCGGCCAGTGCAAGCGTGATCATACCACTCCCATTTAAATGAAGGGACTTAATAAATTGTGATCATGGCGTTCACGAGGAAGGATATCTTCTATTTCCAGCGTCCCGGTGAGGAGAATACCGCGGACGCAGCCCGGATGGCGGTGCAGCGGGCAAAGGAGCTGGGCCTGCACCGCATCGTCGTGGCAAGCACCTCCGGGGCCACGGCGCTCCGGTTCCTGGAGGCAATGGAGGGGACCGGCCTCGATCTGGTGGTGGTGACCCACGTGGTGGGCTTCTCATCGCCGGGCGTCTGGGAGTTCTCGCCGGATGCGGCACAGAAGCTCCGGGAGAAGGGAGCCCGTATTGTCACCGGGACCCATGCGCTCTCCGGCCTGGAGCGGGCCCTCTCCCGCTCCCAGAAGGTGGGCGGCGGATCCCGGACCGAGGCCATTGCCGAGGCCCTCCGGCGGGTGGTGGCCATGGGCCTGAAGGTGGCGGTGGAATGTGTGCTCATCGCCGCCGATCAGGGTGCCGTTTCCGTCACGGAAGAGGTGGTGGCGTGCGGCGGCACCATCAGCGGGGCCGATACCGTCTGCGTGATCCGGCCCGCCCACACGGCCTCGTTCTTTGACCTGCAGGTGAGGGAGATCGTGGCCATGCCCCGGGTGCGGTAATCCCATGGTCCTCGCATCCCTCCGGGAGGCCCTGGGACTCCTCGTGGCAAAGCCGGTCCTCTGGATCACCGGCCTTGCCATGGGTTCCCTGAGTCTTCCCCTCCTCCTGGTCCGGTACGAAGGCGGAACCTTCATGGCAGGGCGGCTGGCACTCCTCCAGCTGGTCATCCTTCCCTTCTTCATTGCCGGGTCCCTGGGCATCATCCGGGAGGGTGAGGGGGGCCCGCGTGCCTATGTCTCCTCAGGCCGGCGCTTCTACTTCCGGGTCCTCCTCCCCCTGGCCGTTGTGCTTGCCGCTGCCATGCTCACCATCCTCCTTGTCATGGTCCCGGCGAGCCTGATCTCGGGCGGGGCAATGGCTGCCGCAGGCCTCGTGATCCCCGGGATCATGGTCTCCTTCGCCTTCTTCACCTACTTCTCCGACACCGCGGCGGTGCTGGAGGATCGGAAGGCCCTCGATGCCGTCCGGAGGAGCGTGGAGTTCACGATCCAGCATTCCCTGAAGGTGATCCTTTTCTATCTGGTCAACCTGGCCATCCTCCTTGCCGCTCTCTTCGTCGGTGCTGCTGCCTGGAGCCTCGTCCTCTCCCGTGAACTGGCCCCCCTGTCCCGGATGAATGCCACCGAGATCGCGGCCGTCACCCCCGGCGACCTGGCAGCCCTCGTAGGGACCGGCGGGATCTGGGTATCGGCCGTTGTTGCGTTCCTCCTCCTCACCTGCTGCGGCACCCTCGCGGTCGCGTACCGTGCCTGCTTCTTCCGGAAACTGGCAGGTGCCTCGCCCGCAGCCCCCCAACAGGGAGAGTACGATGCCAAGGGGCGGTGGTACCGGTACTAGCAGCGAGAACCCTCCCTTTTCCCTCCCGGTCCCACCTTCGACGATTGCCAGAGCCTGGATCACATCCGCCGAAGGGTCACGGATATTCTGTCCCGTGGGATGGCTGTTACCCCTCGTGCCTTTGAGAACAACGGGCGGTTACAGGAAGAACACGAGGGCAACCAGGCCGCCGCAGAGCGTTGCGATCAGGTTGGTGCCGGCGTTCCCGATGTAGCCCCGGTTCTCCAGGGTTGCCCCCACCAGGCTGTCCGCGTTGGTGCCGATGAAGCCGGCGAACGTGCCCACGGCCAGCATCGGGAGCGTGACAACCCCCATCGCCAGGGCCGCGGCAGCAACGGCCAGGGAACCGAAGGCCGCGGCAATCTCACCTTCCAGGGTAATGCCCCCGTTGGTGCCCCGGGGAACGATCTCTCCCGAGGTGATGAGCACGGGGGCGCTCGTGGTCATGCCGATCTCACCGGCCACGGTGTCCCCGGCGGCAGTCGCCACGGAGCCAATGAAAAGCGCGGTGCACATCACCTGGCCGGCCGTGGAACCGACCTGGCCTGCCAGGCCGAAGAGCACCGCCGCCGCCGTGCCCACGAGGAGGTTGGAGAAGACGTTCACGTAGCCGCGGACCCCGCCGTGGGACTCGGCAGCGCCGAGGGATGTCTTGTACTCGAACCGGTAGCGGGTGGCAA
>JAJRDC010000302.1 GCA_028678635.1 Methanomicrobiales archaeon | reverse complement strand
TCCCCAGTTGACATCGACGTGACCTACCTCGAGGAGACACCGCGGTACGCCTTTGACGCGGCAAAGAACAACCCGGCCCCCGGGGACCAGGTCACCTTTGTGGCTCACCTGAGAAACCGGGGCACGGATCCCACCGGGACCTTCACCTTCCGGTGGTACCTGGACGGCACCCAGGTGGCGACGGGGACTGCCCAGTCCATCCCGGCCGGCGGGAGTACCACGGTCTCCCACACCTGGACCTGGCAGGATGGCAGCCACGACATCTCGTTCTTTGCCGACCCGGGCAACGCGGTCCAGGAACGATCCGAGCAGAACAACCTCCGCACCGACCGGACCAATGCACTCAGGGTCGGATTCTGGGTGGAGCAGTCGGTGTACGACTATTTTGACCAGAACCAGTATGCCTTTACCAGGCAGTACGGGATCGCAGACGAGGCCAACAGCTGGGAAGACTGGGCACAGCGGCACATGGCTCTCGCCAACCGGCTCCTTGGGGAGGCGGCATACCCCTCCACGCCGGACGGTGCCCTGGACCGCTGGCGCCTGGACCGGGTGATCGTGGTCCCTGACAATGCCCTCCCCCTGAATGGAGGCCTGCCCACGAACCACCCCGATACCCGGGACCGGACCGTGGACATGATGTGGGGCTTTGAGCGGGACATCCTCCCCAACAACTTCTACCGCACCACCGACAACAACGCGAATCCCTTCAACCAGGAACTCTCCCTCCTCCACGAGATGCTCCACGCCCGGTTCCTGGTAGACGCCTACGGATTGAACATCCACGGGCACTCCATGGGGGTCCTGGATGACCAGGGCGCCCGGATGTACCCCGGGGGCGGTGAGATGACGCGGGTGAACAGCGAGGCCCCCTCCATGATGAACAGCGACCCCTGGTTCTCTGAATGGGAAGCAGCGGCCCTGAACCTGTGGGCCGGCAGGCGCCCGCAGCCCGGCTGGGCCAACTACAATGCCCATGCCGGCCTGGGCTGGTACATCGCGAACCACATGCCGGCCCAGAACTACCTCCGGGTGAAGGACAGCCGGGGGCTGCCGGTGGCCGGTGCCACCGTCCAGGTCTACAAGGCAGACCAGGTGCCGTCCGGCTCCAGCGATCCCAACATCATCGAGGCGGCCGGGGACTTCTACAAGAAGTACATTGATACCACCGTGGACCTCCAGGGGACGACCGATGCAAACGGCCTGTTCAGCCTGGGGGCGAACCCCTTCTCGGTGCCGGAGCCCATCGGCGGGTGGGACTTCCCCCGCTGCGTGGACTTCGTGAAGATCCGGGTGAACGGCCGGGTGTACCCGGCATGGCTGGATCTCCCGCAGGTCCAGGTGCAGTGGCACCGCGGGAACCGCCAGGTGGCGTACTTCGACGTGCAGCTCCCGGTGGAAGTGATCCCGACCACCACCCCGACTGCCACGCCCACGCCGCAGCCGAACCCAACGCCGGTGCTCTCCGGAATTTCACCTGCTACCGCCACGGCGGGCGGATCGGCCTTCACCATGACCGTGACCGGTACCGGCTTCATCCCCGCATCGAAGGTCCGGTGGAACGGTGCGGACCGGGCCACCACGTATGTCTCCTCCACGACGCTCTCGGCCTCCATCCCGTCTTCCGACCTCGCAACAGCCGGAACGCGCACCGTGACCGTGTTCACGGCCGCTCCGGGCGGTGGTACCTCGGACGCCCGTACCTTCACCATCAGCCAGGCTCCGACCCCAACCCCCACCCCGTCGCCCACCCCGACTTCCACCCAGACACCGGTTTCGCAGGTGACGATAGGGGGAAAGGTGATCGATGAGTACAACATGGCCGTGCCGTACACGTATGTGGCGGTGGCCCGGGAGGATACCGGGGCCCGGACCTATGTGTACACATCCTACGATGGCTCGTTCCGGGCCAATGTGCCCTATTCCACGACCGTCCGCTACGCACTGCTCACCTGGGACTACTCGGCGGGAGAGGTGATGCGTGCAGGCATTGTACCGGACCGGGACCGGCTGGACCTGGACCTGCGGTTCGGTACCCAGACCCCCACGCCGACAAGGACCGCCACCCTGACCCCCACCCCCACGCCGCAGCCGAACCCGGTGCCGGTGCTGTCCGGTATCTCCCCCACATCCGCGACGGCCGGAGGATCGGGCTTCACCCTGACCGTGACCGGCACCAGCTTCCTGGCCACGTCGAAGGTCCGGTGGAACGGGGCGGACCGGACCACCACCTACGTCTCTGCAACCCGGCTCACCGTCTCCATCCCGGCATCGGACATCGCGTCGGCAGGCATAGGTTCTGTGACCGTCTTCACGGCAGCGCCCGGCGGCGGGACGTCGGGGGCCAGGACCTTCACCATCAGCCAGGCACCGACCCCGACCCCCACGGTGTCGCCGACGGCGACTCCGACACCGGCCACGACAGTGACGCTCGGCGGAACAGTACGTGATAGCGACGGCCGGCCAATGCCTTACACCTACGTGTACGTGATCAGGGAAGGCCAGGGCTCCGGTACCTACCGTTACACCGCCGCGGACGGGTCCTACCGGACCAGCGTGCCCCGGTCCAGCACCGCGCGATACACGATCCAGGCATGGGATTACCTGTATGGGGCCATGGAGATCCGTGGTGTGGTACCGGACCAGGACCGGCTGAACCTGGACCTCGCGCCGGGCGTCGCACACCCAACACCTACCCCCCCACCCACACCTACCCCGACTGCCACGCCCACTGCCACCCCCTCACCGACGCCCACGCTGACCGTGACCCCCACCCAGGGCCCTGATCCCGTGTTCCAGACAATCACGGCGGAGACGTCCACCGGCACCGCACCCCTCGGGAACTACGATTCCCGGGGCAGCTACTACGGGCCCCGTATGCAGACACAGTCGCTGAAGGCCGTGGGATCCAGCATCTCGCGGATCGCAGTCCCCCTGGTGAAGACCGGTAATCCGGCCCAGGAGATCACCGTGACGGTGGAGAATGCCTGGCTTCAGCCTGTGGGCTGGACTACGATCCCGGCGTCGGTAATCAGGTCGACAGAACCCTCGCGCCTCGAATGGGTGACGGCAGAGTTCACGAAACCGGTCCAGGTGTCGAAGGGATCCCTGTATTACGTGAAACTCTCGGTCACCTCGCGGGATGAGAAGAACTTCTTCCTGATCCCCCTCCATGGAGGGAACCCGTACCAGCCCGGCAACTGGTGGCGCGGGGACGCAGAGTACCCGGATATGACCACCGACCTCCTGGTGAAGGTAGCGTTCAGTGCCTGAGGGGATGTGAGGCCGGGATACCGGTACCATTCCCCGGCACCCATCCCCTGGATAGAGGGTCCCCTTCACTCACAACCGGGGCAGATGTTTCTTCGGTGAGGCGGGCTCGCCGTAATCTCAGCACCCGTCGGTTGAACCGGACTGCTGCGGGAGGGGGAGCGCCCCCCCCTGTCCTTCCCCCGCGACGAGGGGATAGTTCCGCCCCGTCAGCAAATCGAAACTCAGCAATCGGGATCCACCGCGGGGGGCACCCACGCGGCGGGGGGGGCGGAGCCCACAGGAGCGCCTCACAGTACCACACAGATGCCGGAACCCGCCACATCAGAGAAGTACGCTTTCGGCGCGACGACGGGACCGTCAGCGTGGTTCCCGGGGCCCGAGCCACCGGACTCCCAGATACACGAACGGTGTGCCGAAGATGGCCACCGTGCACTTCAGCAGCCAGTAGGGGATAACAAGGGTGAAAATGTACGCGGCAGTGAACTTCGGGGTCACGCCGTAGAAGGCCAGGAACATGAATACGGTCGTATCAATGAACTGGCTCACGATGGTGGAACCGGTGGCCCGCAGCCAGAGCATCCTCCGGTGCGTCCACTCCTTCAGGGTTCGGAAGACCTCGATGTCCAGCAGCTCGGCGACAAGAAATGCCGTCAGGCTGGCCACCATCACCCGGACGCTGATCCCGAAGATCAGGTTGTACTCCTCGGGATAGAAGTCCCGGGTGGCGCTGGGAAGCTGCGTGGCAATGAAGGTGACCAGCAGCACGTAGGCAAGCACCGCCATGGTGGCAAGGACGATACGCCGGGCAGTCTCCCTCCCCTCCACCTCCTGGATCACGTCCAGGGCAAGGTAGGAGAGCGGGAAGACCAGGATCCCCACCGCCGCATCGAAGAAACCGAAGTCCGCGATCTTGTTGCCCATCAGGTTGGCGGCAATCACGCTGGCAACGAAAAGTGCCACCAGAAGAAAGAACCGGGTTTCCCGCTGCATCAGGATCTCCTGCAGGTGCTGAGAGAGGCCGGCCCCTGCGGATCTCTGTTCTGCCGACCCATCTGACAGGATCTTATCGCGGGAGGCATATATGCCCGTGCATTTTCATCCTGCAGAATGGGGGAATCCCGACACGGGTGCGGGAGGGGCTCCACTCGTTCATGTCTCCCAGATTCCAGTACCCTCGCGATCCGGGCCCAGGGCCCGGCGGGAGGGGGCGACCCTCTCACAATCCCTCTTCCACGTCAAGAGGATAGTCTTGCCAGGTCAAGAACAACAAGGCTCAGGGATCTGAATCAACCACGGTGGGGGGACGCCCACGTGGTGGGGGATCGCAGGTCCCGCCAGGAGCGTCTCACCGGTACCACCCACATGCCGGAGACCGCCATACCCTCATCGCAGGATATCTTGGGGGAGGGAATAACAGCGCATCTCTCTATTCCGCAACCCGGATGTCGTACACCGCCAGCCACTGGGACGGGGAATAGGTATGGACCACGTGCTCCCGGACCTCCGCGGCGACCCGCCCCTCCAGGAGGGACAGCATCTCCCCTTCCCGCGACTGGAGGGCATAGAGGTGGATTATCCCGCCCGGCCGGACCAGGGAGAAGGCCTGGTTCAGGAAGGAGGCAGGCGAGAGGGGGAGGTTCATGACGATGCGGTCAAACCCGGTGGGGAGGAAGCGCGGGAGACGTGCCGCATCGCAGAGGAGGGGGAGCACGTTCTGGCACCGGTTCAGCCGCAGGTTGCCGATGAGCAGCGACACCGCCGCGGGATTCAGGTCGCAGGCAAGGACCGTCCGGGCCCGGGCGGAAAGGGTGATGGCAAAGGGCCCGACGCCGGCGAACATGTCCAGGATCCGTTCCCGGCCTGCGACGAGACCCAGGACCCGCTGCCGCTCGGTGGAGAGCCGGGGGGAGAAGTAAGCCTGGGAGAGGTCCACGTCGAACAGGTGGCTGTACTCCGTGAGCCGGGTCCGGGTGGTGGGAAGTCCGGACAGCACCGTGAACCGGCGAACCCGGTACTGCCCTTCCACCGGACCCTCGGCAAGGAGAACCGTGTGGAGGGAGGGGCGGCTGGAGAGAAGCCGTTCGGCAGCATCGGGATCATAGTCCTGTATGATGGCGATGCCCCCGATCAGCTCGTGCCGCGGGAGATCCGGCCGTGCAGGGTTGGCAGAAAAGCAGGCCCGTGCACCATCACCGGGATCCGATGTGACCGGCAGGAGCAGGGTGTCCCCCTCGGTGCGGGGGCGGAGGTCCGGATCAAGAAGCCCCCGCTCCTTCAGGTCCTTCCTGGTCCGCTCCCCCTCTGAGAGGACCACCCGGACGCACCACTGCTCCACTTCCACAGGCACCACCCATCTTTATACGGGAGATCAGAGACTGATCATGGATCATTATCTGGACCGGCTCAAAAATGGCACGCTCAAGCTCCACGCGCTGGACAAGGAACTTCCCGTGGAGGAGGCGGTTCGGGTCCGGCGGGTGTTCATTGAGCGGGAGACGGGGGTGTCCCTCCCCCGCATCGGGGATTTCACCTTCGATCCCTCCCGCGCGGTCCAGCGCAACATCGAGAACATGATCGGCGCCACCCAGATCCCGGTGGGGGTGGCCGGGCCACTCCACCTGCGGGGGGACCATGCGCAGGGGCAGTTCTGGCTCCCGCTGGCCACCACTGAGGGGGCTCTCGTCGCGTCCGTGAACAGGGGCTGCTCGGCCATCACCCGGGCCGGGGGTGCCCAGGTCCGGATCGTCCGCGAGGGGATGACCCGGGCCCCGGCCTTCGCCGCCCGTGACGTGGTCCATGCCGTGGAGGTGGTCCGGTGGGTGGAGGGGAACCTGCCCCGGCTCCAGGAGGCAGCGGCCACCACCACCTCCCACGGGAGACTCACGGGGGCCGCGTGCTACCTGGCGGGTCCCACGGTCTTTGTCCGGCTGGAGTTTGACACCAAGGACGCGATGGGGATGAACATGGTGACCATCGCGAGCGAGAAGGCGGCCGAGGTCATCGAGAAGGAGACAGGAGCCCGCCTGGTGGCCCTCTCCGGGAACATGTGCACCGACAAGAAGCCCGCGGCCATCAACATGATCCTGGGCCGGGGCAAGACGGTGGTGGCCGGCGTCCGGCTTTCGGAGGACGTCATCCGGGAGGTCTTCAAGACCAGCGGAACGCTGCTTGCAGAGGTGAACTACCGGAAGAACCTGCTGGGATCCGCCCGGGCCGGCTCCCTGGGGTTCAATGCCCACGCGGCCAACGTCATCGCGGCACTGTACCTGGCCTGCGGGCAGGACGCAGCCCACGTGGTGGAGGGATCCTCCTGCATCACCACCGCGGAGCTCGAGGAGGGCGGGGTGTACGTCTCGGTGACCCTCCCTGCGGTGCAGGTGGGCACCGTGGGGGGCGGGACCGGCCTCGACACCCAGCGGGAGGCGCTCACCCTCCTGGGGGTCGCGGGCGGCGGGGATCCGCCGGGCTCCCATGCAAGGAAATTCGCCGAGATCGTGGCCGGGGGAGTGCTGGCCGGCGAACTCTCTCTCATCGGCGCCCAGGCCGCCCACCACCTGGCCCGGGCCCATAAGGACCTGGGCCGGGGGAAGGCCTAGAACCGGAGCTCCTTCATCATCACGATGGCGTCCTCGCCGTTGGAGTAGTAGGAATGGATCCGGTACACGTCCTGGTACTGGAGTGCACGGTAAAAGGCCTGGCCCGGGGTATTGGAGACCCGGACCTCCAGGAGGACCGCCCCTGCACCGTCCAGCAGGAACTGCTGCTCGGCCCGCAGCACCAGGCGTGACCCGATCCCCCGGTTCCGGAAGGCGGGCCGGACCGCCAGGTTGGAGATGTGGCCGAAAGTGGCCTCGCCGGTGGACTCCAGGCAGCCCATGAGAAACCCCGCCACCTCCCCGTCCGCATCAGCCACGAGAGAGGTCCGGGGACACCACTCCAGGGTCTGGAGAAAGACCTCCGGGTCCCAGGGCTCGATAAAGGCCTCCCGCTCGATCGCGGCGATCTGCGGGACGTCCTCTTTTTTCGCCAGACGGATGGTGGCATGCTGCGGGGTCATGGTGCGCTCGCCGGGCAGTGATCTAGTTATACCGGCAGGTAAAAATATACCGGCTACACGGAGTCGACGGCAGGTCCCATGGCCACCATCTCCCCCTTCACCGCGGTTCGCCCCAGGCCGGACCTGGCCCGGGACGTGGCCGCCCCTCCCTATGACGTGGTCTCCACTCACGAGGCCTGGGACTGCATCCGGCGGCACCCCCTCTCGTTCCTGTCGGTGAGCCGTTCCGACGCCCTGCTCCCCCAGCATTCACCCTCTGACCCGGAGGTGTACCGGGTGGCACGGGAACGGTTCCTGCAGATGATCCGGGAGAAGGTGCTGGTCCGGGATGACAGGCCCTCGTTCTCTCTCTACCGGGTTGAACACGAAGGGATGGCCTTCACGGGGCTGGTCTGCACCGTCGAGGTGGAGGAGTACCGGGAGGGCCTGATCCGCCGGCACGAGCTGACCCGGTACGACAAGGAACAGGACCGGACACGGCACATCGAGTCGGTGAACGCCCACACCGGCCTCGTCTTTCTGGTGTACCGCGATACCTCGGGGATCGGAGAGACCGTGGAGTCCCTGGTCCGCTCCCGGACCGATCCCGTTGCCCGGGTTTCCACCCCCTCGGGGGCGGTCCACCAGGTCTTCCGGGTGGATGATCCTGCCCGGATCTCGGCCCTCCAGGATCTCTTTCTCCCGGTGAACCGGCTCTACATCGCCGACGGCCATCATCGGGCCGCCTCGGCGGTGAACGTGGCCCTCTCCCGGATCGCAGAAGGGAGGGCCACGACGGAGTCCGGCCGGTTCATGGCGGTGCTCTTCGCTCACGACCGTGTCCGGATCCATGGGTACACCCGGCTCGCGATGGATCTCGGCGGGGCCACCCCGGAGGGATTCCTGGCGCAGGTTGCCGGCAGGTTCCGGGTCGAGGGCGCCCCCCGGCCGGATCCCGGGGCCAGGGAGTTCCGGCCGATGGGTAAACCTGACGCAAGGACCCACGTGGTTCACCTGTACCTGGCGGGGCAGTGGTACGAGCTGACCCGCCGGGTGCCGGCAGCTCCTCCCGGGGCCCCCCCGCCCCTGGACGTGACCTCGCTCCAGGACGAGATCCTGGGCCCGATCCTGGGGATCACCGATCCCCGGGGCGATCCCCGGCTGCAGTACATCGCCGGGACGATCCCCTTCTCTGCCCTGGAGGCGATGGTGGATGACGGGCGGTTCGCCGCCGCCTTTGCGATGCAGCCGGCCGCCATAGGCACCGTCATGGCCGTGGCCGATGCCGGGGGTATCATGCCCCCCAAGTCCACCTGGTTCGAGCCCAAGCTCTGTAGCGGCCTCATCGTCCACACGCTGGACTGACGCGGGACAACACCTATATCGCGTTCCCGCGCCCATTTCTTCCGATGATCTCGCTTGTACTCCCGAAGGGCAGCCTGGAGCAGCAGACGCTCCAGCTCTTCAAGGAGGCGGACCTTGAGGTGAAGCGAACGGACCGGGACTACAATCCCCGGATCAGTGATCCCCGGATCGGGAAGGTGAAGATCCTCCGGCCGCAGGAGATCCCCGTCTATGTCGCCATGGGGGCTTTCGACCTGGGCATCACCGGGCTGGACTGGGTGCGGGAAACCGGGTCTGACGTAGTGGAGGTGGCGAGCCTCTCCTACTCCAAGACCGGCGAGGGGAACGTGAGGATCGTCGTAGCTGTCGCCCAGGAGGAGCCTATCCCGGACCCGACCCGGATCCGGCCCGGGAGCCGGGTTACCACCGAGTACCCCACCCTTACCCGGCGCTACTTCCAGGACCTGGGGATCCCGGTGGAGCTCTTCCCCTCCTACGGGGCCTCGGAGGCAAAGGTCCCGGATCTCATGGACGTGGTGGTGGACCTGACCGAGACGGGCACCACCCTGCGGCGAAACGGCCTCAAGATCATCGGCCAGATCATGGAGTCGTACACGGTGGTCATCGCGAGCCCTGGTGCGTGGAAGGACCCGGTGAAGCGCCGGGCCATCGAGGAGATCCTGGTCCTCCTCCGGGGGGTCATGGAGGGCCGGACCCGGGTGCTCCTCTCCATGAACGTGCCCGCCGCCCGGATCGACGCCGTCATCGGCATGCTTCCCGCCATGAAGACCCCTACGGTCAGCCGGCTCCACAACCTGGATTACTTCAGCCTGGAGACGGTGGTGCCGAAGGCAGATGTGAACCAGCTGATCCCCGGGCTCAAGGCCGCCGGGGCCGAGGACATCCTGGAGATCCCCATCGCCAAGATTGTGCGGTGAGATACTGGCTCCCGGAGGGGAGGAGACGAGGGGATTCTTCGGTGGGGCACGGAACCCTCAGAGGAGGGATCTGCGATCCTCGGTCAGGATTCCCCCCCCCAAACGTCTGGTGCCACTCCCGGACCAGGGGGGTCGGGCCACAGGGATTCGGATGCCCTTCCCGAGGCTCGCCGGAAAGTTCCGATTTAAACCAGAAAAAGAAAAAGATGGGTTGAAGAACTCCTGATAATGGATTGTTATAAAACATAATGTTTATCATCTGTTTGAAGAAATAAATTGATACGACGATATGATGCGCCCCTCCTCCCTGTACCTGCTCCTCGCCCTCCTTGCCCTGATGGCGGTCCTCACCAGTGGGTGCGCGATGCTGGGAAGCAGATCTTCGGGGGGCGACGCCAGTCTCACCGATATCACCGTCTATTCCAAGGAACGTTCCACCCTGGAGAAGGCCCTGGAGGCGCTCCGTTCCGACGAACAGAAAGGCCTCGTGGACCTGACAGGGATGGAACTCACCCAGGTCATGGGGATCAGGGTGGATAAATCCGGGGGCGCACGGATATGGACACTGGGATACCGGGGCGGGAACAGTACCCGGATCCTGGAGTACTCGGGAGGGAAGTGGACCGGCGTGGATGTGCAGATCCCCCTCCCCGAGGACAGGATACCGCTGGACCAGCTGATCCTTCCGACCACGCTCTTCGCCAAGCAGAAGACCGCCATCGGGGAGGCCTTCTCCCGCCGCGGGGTCAATGAGAGCGAGCTGATCCTCAGGGGCGATTCCTATACGCTCACGGTGCCATCCCCCTCCGGGACCACGGTCCTCGTCTTCGACGCCCGCACCGGGGAGGTGAGACCATCTCCCTGAACGGTGAATCAGGGCAGTCCCAGATCGATTTCCTGGTGGGCTTCACCATCTTCATCTTCTGTTTGATTATCGTGGCCAACATGATCCCCAGCCTGCTGGTGGGCCTCCAGCGAACGACAGCCATTGACTACGATGCCGTGGCTTACCGCACGGCCGTGATCCTTGCGGAGGACCCGGGAGAGCACTCCCAGGATGTGGATACCTATCCCGGCGGGACCACGAAATCCATTCCCTGGGACAACCTGAATCCCCGGGACAACGTGGGGCGGATCCGGGACGTGCTGGCGAGCGGCGACTCCCTCCGCCTCGGGCTTGCCGTTTCCCGACAGCAGCCCAACATCCTCTCCCAGAGGAAGATCGAGAACTTTTTCAACCCGAGCTTCACGGAAAACGATTACCGGCAGATGCTGATCTTCGGGGATATCCAGTACAGGTACAATGTGACGCTGACCCAGCTCGATCCCGTGACATTTCAGGTCACCCGCGTGGATTCGGTGGGGGATCCGTACCCTGCGGGAGGGTACGGGTACCTTCGGCGGTACGTGAAGATCAAGCCATATTCGTACGCCAACATCACCAACACTACCTATCCCCAGTTCAATTACGATGCAGATAGTGATCCCGCTTTTAATTCCAATGAACAGACCTTTACCATCCGGATCGACGGATCCAAGATTTACAAGGACAGCGCTGGAAGAAATGCCTACGATGCGGCACATGTGATTGATCCGACCCAGGACGTGATATGGATCAACCTCAGCCTCCGTGGGTACCTCAATAATTCGGCCCTTAACCCGGATAACCCCTCAGCACATGATGCAGCCTTCTGGGCCACCAGCCCGGAGATCATGGGTGATATAAATGGAAGGGAAAACCATACCGCGAAATTCGCGACATTGAAGGACATCACGTTCCAGGGAACCGCCGGTGGAGCAATCACCCAGCTCCTCTACACAGACTATTTCGACGATCCGGTTCCCAGGTTTGAAGTGTATTACAACAAATATGGTGATGATATCAATACCCTAACGAGATTACGGGATGCCACCAACAGTGGACTTACCGATCACGTGATGGAGGCGTCTTCTGATCCCATCAACGATCCCACACTTGTAGATGACAGCATCAGGATCAAGGTCCACCTTTGGGCGGTGGACCAGGCGTTCATGAATGATGGGCAGGGGCTGGACATCATCATCCGGTTCCAGGAGAAAAATCTGCAGGGGGAATTGTGTGTACCCAATATCCCCTGCTCCA
>JAJRDC010000138.1 GCA_028678635.1 Methanomicrobiales archaeon | reverse complement strand
GAGGACACCAGAGGGTCGGAGCTGGTCCGCTTCTTCCGGACCACCGAGTTCGATGACCAGGGGGCCTGGGCGGCGGCTACCCCCCACCGGGACCTGGCCCGCCGGCTCCAGCAGTTCACGGCGGGCACCCTCTCGGTGATGAAGCGGCGCATCGAGATCCTGGCCAGGAACAACCCCTTCCTGCGGGAGAAGGGGTCCTCGGTCCCCGAGATCCTGAAGGCCCTCGCGGAGCACCGGGTGGTGCTCATCGATATCCCGAACCTGGGGGAGCGGAGCGAGCTCTTCGTCCTCTCGGTACTGGCCCGCACGATCCTGAACCGTCACCGGAACGAGGCCCGGGGCTGGGGCATGGAGGATGCGGACCGGCGGGAGGTGCTGATCACCATCGAGGAAGCACAGCGGGTCCTTGGGTCAGGGAGCACCGGGACGCAGGTCTTCCGGGAGTGCGCCATGGAGGGGAGGAAGTTCGGGGTCGGCCTCTGTGTGGTCACCCAGCAGCCCAAGAACATCGATCCCCGGGTGCTGGCCCAGCTGAACACCTACGTCGTGATGGGACTCTCGGACCGGGGCGACCGGGACATGGTGGCCGGCCATGCCAAGCAGGACCTCTCCCGGATGGACACCGAGATCCAGACGCTGGAACAAGGCGAGGGAATCATCTCCACCCTGGGGATTCCCTTCCCGGTCTCCACCCGGATTCACCTCTTCGAGGAGTACGTGCAGGACCTGAACCGGGAGACAAGGAAATCAATCGGGGAGGGGCTGGAGAGCCGGTTCTGATCCTGAAGCTCCGGGTGGGATTACCCCCCATCTTTCCCGTGTCGGTATTCAGGACAGGGTGCGGGAAGGGGGCCTCTCTGCCCCCTCCCCGGTCCCACCCCCGATGAGGATAGTCCACCGCGTTGGTTGTACATCGAATTTTGAGCAATCCGGATCAAAGGGGAACCCCACACAGCGGGGGGGGGGGAAGCGGAGTTCCCCAGAAACGTCTCACCAGGAAAACGCGAAGTGAATACACCGCCCCACAACCATTGCCTGGAAACCTCAGGCACTGGCGCGGTGGTGAGATCTCCGGACCTGGGCCGCAGCCGGCGGGGTCAGCTGTTCTTCCCTTTTTCCGCTGGCTTTTCCGTGGTTTTGATCTTCCGGATGGAGACGCAGTTGACCACCGGATCGCCGCCCATGATGTACCGCTTGATGACCATACCGATCACTTCCACCATATCGCCCTTGTGGATATTCTCCTGGGGGCTCGTGAACATCTTCACCGAGATCTCCCCGGATTTGTCGCCCACCAGGAACGACGGGCGGTTCAGGTACCAGAAGTGGACCTGTTCCACCACCCCCTCGAACCGGACCGGTTCTCCCAGCATGTTCATGTTGATGGCCTTGATCCGGACCGTCTTCGCGTCCCGCTGGTACTGGGGGAGGAGTTCGGCATACTGCTCCTGGCTCATGTAGTTGAGGAGGATGGGGATCAGGAAGAGCGCGAGGAGCATCGGGATACCAAAGACGAGCACTGTACTGCTCCCGCTGATACTGTAGGAATAAAGTAAAAAAAGGCCGAAGAAGAGGGCCACGCCCGCATTCACGGGCGAGACCCTCAGCTCGATTCCCCTGATCTTCATCTGCTGGTTTACTTCAGTGCCGCGATCTCTTTCCGGAAGGCGACCCAGTAGATGACACCAACAAAGACCATCCCACCCACGATGTTACCGAGGGTGACGACGATGATGTTGTTGGTCCACATGGTGACCCAGGTGAGAGTCGCAGATCTGTCCCCGACAACCCTGAAGGCATCGGTGAAGATCCCTGCCGGGATGAAGTACATGTTGGCAATGGAGTGCTCGAGGCCGGATGAAACGAAGGCCATGATCGGGAACCAGATCCCGAAGAACTTGCCCACCGCATCATCGGCGCAGATGCCCAGCAGGATGGCCAGGTTGACGAGCCAGTTGCATCCGATACCCTTCAGGAATGCCGACCAGAGCGCCGCTGCGCCGACATAGCTCACCTTGGCATTCGCAATGGCAATCGCTCTCAGACCGAATGCAGTCACGGTAGGTACGCCTGCGGCACTGAATGACACGAAGGGCCCGTTGGCCATGATGTAGGCCCAGACAATCGATCCAATGAGGTTGCCGATATACACCCATAACCACAGGTTCGCGACTGCAGCCCACGAGATCTTGTGGATGAAGGCGGCCATCGGGGCCAGCATTGCATCACCGGTGAAGAGCTCAGCGCCCGTCAGCACGGTGATGATCAGTCCCACCGGGAACACCGCGCCCAGGATGAGCTGCGAGAACCCGGCACTTGCGGTGCCGTACCGCAATGTTGCGTCGGTGGCCATAATCCCCGTGCTGCACACGGTGGCAAGAGCACCGCCCATGGCGATGTATGCCCCGGACATGAACCCGCGCATGATCATGTTCCACGCGGGCAGGCCGGTCTTGTACTTGCCGGCGTCACCAGCCTTGGCAACTATTGCTACTGGAGGATGAAACACCATCTTTCACACACCTCTCTGTCACACCAACCTATACCAGCATCATGAAACCAGAATGTCGTATAGGTTCAAACATAGTCTCATGTAAAATCTTATTTAAAACCTTCTAATTGTTCACGGGAGACCGCATTTTCCCTCTATAAATGCTTTCTCCGCAGGAGAAACTGGTAATTCCATTCTGTTTATTTTTCCGACATATCAACATGTTGTGGAGAAATTCCCGTACCACAGGGGCATGGCATCAGCATCTTCCGGGACCAGCTGCCGCATCACCGGGAAAACGCGCATATCACTGGATTCTCCCCGATTTCACCTCTGAGAGAACCCGGAACAAGATGCAATGCCGTCGAATTCTGCCGGTGAAGAATCCAGAAAAAGAGGGAGGTTATTTCTTGAAGATGTCGAAGATCTGGTCGCTCCCGGTACCGTGCAGCCGGTCGCGCTCGGTCTTCTCCTCGACGAGTGCGAGGACGGGGAGCTCCATGGAGACCCCGGGCGTGTGGCCGAACATCTTCTCCAGGTCCACCTGCAGGGAGTGCATGAACAGGGCGTTCCTGATATCCATGGCGCAGAGCTCCTCGCACTGGCCGCAGTTCACGCACGAGTCCGAGATGTGGACGA
>JAJRDC010000013.1 GCA_028678635.1 Methanomicrobiales archaeon | reverse complement strand
CAGCCCGGAGGATCCGCTCCCGGGCCTGGTCCACTGGCGGTTCAATGCCTGGGGCGGCAAGTACCCGGACCTGGCGGGGGATACCGTGATCCCGGAGCTGGTCTGCCGTGAGGCCGGGATGAAGGTGTATACGCCGGGGATCGTGCTGGAGGGCGGATCCATCGACGTGAACGGGGCAGGGACGGTGCTCGTCACCGAGCAGTGCCTGCTCCACCCGAACCGGAATCCTTCCCTCTCCCGGGAGGAAATTGAAGCCTACCTGCAGGAATACCTGGGCGTCACCACCGTCGTCTGGTTGAAGGAGGGGATCGCGGGGGACGATACCGATGGCCACATCGATGACGTCGCCCGGTTCACCGGCCCCTCCACCATTGCCTGCGCGGTGGAGGATGATCCGAAAGACGTCAACTACGCGGCGCTCAGGGAGAACCTCGCGATCCTCCGGCGGTCCAGGGACCAGGACGACCGGCCGTTCACCATCGTGCCCCTGCCGATGCCGGATCCCGTGGGGAACGGATCCCAGCTTCCCGCCTCCTATGCCAACTTCTACATAGGCAACCGGACGGTGCTCGTGCCGGTCTTCGGCGATCCCCACGATACCCGTGCGCTGAAGGTCCTTGGGAAGGCCGTCCCGGGCCGGAATGTGGTTGGGATCGACTGCCGGGCAATGGTGGCCGGCCTGGGAGCACTCCACTGCATCTCCCAGCAGCAGCCAGAACCCTTCGGAGTCCGCTAGCGGCGGTACATGGCCAGGGTGTTCCCGAACTGGATCACGTGGCCCTTCATGGCGTTCACCATGTCATGGACCCGGGATCCCGGCGGGATCTCGAGAAGGGTGTCTAGGCCATAGACCCGGAACTGGTACCGGTGGGTGGCACCCGGCGGCGGGCAGGGACCGGTATAGCCGATCTTCCCGTAGTCATTCGTACCCTGGACCGCCGCGACCGGGGCGGTGACGACAGGTTCGGGAGGGATCCCGGGAGGGATCACCGGGACCCGCGGCAGGTTCCAGATCAGCCAGGGACAGAAAGAGCAGCCCGGCTCGAACGGGTTGGTCACGTAGAGGGCCACGGATACCGTCTGCGGAGTGAGCCCCCTGATCCGGAGCGCGGGGGAGCGGTTTCCGCCGTCGCAGGTGTGGTCCGGCGGGAACTGGCCGAACCCGAGGGATACGGTCAGGGATTCCATGGCAGGTCTTACCGGAAGGTGGGCCGGGGGAGGGAAAAGGCCTGCGGTGGAGAGACGGGGCAGGCTCCCCCTCTCAGAATATGGCCCGTGGGGCAAGCTCTATATCTTCCGCACGGGAAGGCTTGTCCATGCCAGAACGAACACCGTTGCAGATCCTGATCTTCACCCTCATCCTTATCCTTGGATTGGTGATGGCCTACGTGCTTGTGAACGCAACGGGGAACCTCGCCTACCTCTGGGTGGCCGTGATCGTGGGTGCCATCGGGCTCCTTGTCGCCGCCTCCTTCAAGATCGCAGACCAGTGGGAGAGGGCGGTTGTCCTCAGGCTGGGGAACTTCCGGGGGCTGCAGGGGCCGGGGCCGTTCTTCATCATCCCGCTCGTGGAGCGGGTAGCTTACTGGATCGACCACCGGATCATCACCACCACCTTCAAGGCGGAGAAGACCCTCACCAAGGACACGGTGCCCGTGGACGTGGAGGCGGTCCTCTTCTGGAAGGTGGTGAACACCGAGAAGGCGGCGCTCGCCGTAGAGGACTATCGGAGCGCTATCTCCTGGGCATCCCAGACGGCGCTCCGGGAGGTGATCGGCAAGTCCTATCTGGCCGACATGCTGGAAGGGCGGGAAAAACTGGACAAGGAGCTGCAGGCCATTATCGACCTGCGGACCGAGCAGTGGGGTGTGAAGATCTCCTCGGTGGAGATCCGGGACATCCTGATCCCGATGGAGCTGCAGGACGCCATGTCCATGCAGGCGCAGGCCGAGCGGGAGCGGCAGGCCCGGATCATCCTAGGCGATTCAGAGAAGCAGGTGGCCGAGAAGTTCGAGCAGGCCTCCCAGGCTTACATCCACAACCCCACCGCCCTGCACCTGCGGGCCATGAACATGCTCTTCGAGGGGCTGAAGACCCGGGGTGCCATGATGGTCGTGGTACCTGCCTCCATCCTGGATTCCATGACTCTCGGTGACACCACCGGCATCGTGGCCCTGGCCCGGACCGTGGCAGACAAGGAGGAGCGGAAAGAGGAACTGGGGGCGGGCGGGCAATCACCGCCGGCCGGTGAAAAGGGGAAGAAACCGGGGTACTGACCCCTCCCTCCCACCCGGGCACTCCCAAGGCGTGCATCATCTTCAGGAAAGATAAGACCGGAAATCCATTCCTTCCCGCTGCCTACCGGAGAGTCACAGGAATCTGAGCGGGGTGATTCCCCGCAGCCCTCAGAACAGCCCGGCTTCCGTGGCCTGCCACAGCAGTTCGAGAACCTCCGCGTCACCCAGATCGTGCCACTCCCGGTAGGCGTCAGCCACCGCAAAGGATGACCCGGTCCGGATATTTGCGCAGAGGACCAGGTCCGCCGATGCCGCCACCCAGTGCACAGCCGACAGTGACCCGGTGGGCACCACCACCAGCACCCGGCGGGGGGCCTCCCTCCGGATCGCGTCCACTGCGGCACGCATCGTGTAACCGGAGGCAAGCCCGTCGTCAATGATCACCGTATCCCTGCCCCGGTACACAGGGGTTTCCCGGTTCCCGGTGAACTTCTCCATCCGTTCCCTGATGCCGGCGCGGGTCCTGGCGATGGCCTCCTCCACCTCCTCCCGGGAGAGGCCCAGGCGGGGAAGGAGATCCTGGTTGAGAAAGACACGGCCGTCCCAGGTGACGGCCCCGAACCCGGCCTCGGGGTTCCAAGGGATCTGGATCTTTCTCACGACCGCCAGTCGGAGAGGTGCCCGGAGGGCGAGCGCAAGGGGTACCCCCACAGCCACCCCGCCGGCCGGGATCGGAGCGATGATCGGATTGGTGAGGTCCGGGATGCCTGACACCAGGGGGGCCAGAAGCCGCCCTGCCTCCTCCCGGTCGTGGAAGACCCCGATTCGGTCCCTGAGCCGGGGGTCTTCCCGGATGCGAGTTCCCGAATCGCCCACAGATCCCCCTCCCACCCAATGCCTGTGCCCAGCCGGTGATAAGCCTTCTCTCACCGGGCAATTTTTTCATCACCGGGCGATCAATATCCCCTGATGCAGGAAATGACACTGAAACCCGTGGGGGAGGTCCGGGCCCCCTACCGGAAGCGGGGGGATGCCCCCCCGGCAGGGAAGATTATCCCCGGTGGAGTCCATCATCGAGATCCGCCCTGAGTACGCAGAGGCCCTCCGGGACATCACGGATCACCCGCACCTCCTGGTCCTTACCTGGTTTCATCTGTCCCGGAGGGATATCCTTGTGGCCACGCCCCCGGGATCCGGGAAGGAACACGGTGTCTTTGCCACCCGCTCCCCGGAACGGCCCAATCCCCTGGGGCTTTGCCTCGTGGATCTCCTGAAGGTGGATGGCCTCCGGCTGACGGTGCGGGGGCTGGATGCCCTGGACGGCACCCCCGTGGTGGATATCAAGCCGTTCCACCGGGACCTGGACTGCCCCCC
>JAJRDC010000062.1 GCA_028678635.1 Methanomicrobiales archaeon | reverse complement strand
CTCGCCCTGAAGGTATCCAACCTGCTGGGGATCCTGCTCCTGTTCGGGATCGGATATGTCAGGGCCCTGGACAGGGAATTCGTTCACCGGATCGTCATGGCTGTGGGGACGGCCATGATCGGCATCGTCATCACCGCTATCACAGTGGTCCTGGGCGGCTAGCATCACCGGATCCCCACTTTCACCCCCTCCCCTCGAAAGGGACTTGGGGGGGAGCGGTCCAGCTTATGACCGTGGCGTACAACGACCTGAAGGACTTCCGGGGAAAGGTGTACACCGGCATGCCCATCGGGGGGACGCACGTCTGGGAGTATCCGCACGGGATCTGGCAGGAGCGGAAGGTGGCACCGGACCGGTGGGAATTCACCTTTCTCTCCGACAAGAAACGGACCCGGTCCGCCCCGGAGGGATCAGGGGCCCTCCCCGGAACCCAGTACCACTGGTTCATTCTGGCCCACCAGCGGGTCAGGAAGGTGGACGGGAACACGTACGAGACCGTAATGGAGGGGACCAAGTACAAGGTGGCCCACAAGAGGCCCCACTGGCGGGGCTGGAGCACGGATTACCCGGACCACAAGCCGGAGCGGGAGATCCTGATCCGCATCCTGGAGGAGCAGCTGGCGGCACTGAGGGGAGAAAGTGCTCGCGGGACCAGTCAGGGAGAGAAGGGGCATTGAGAAGGACCTTCCCAGGTCCTGGAGAGTGGCTTCCCCGTCAGGATCCCCGGCCACTAGACCCAACGATTCGTTTTAATAAAATCCCGTGTCTAAAGATTACTGGTTCCCATGGACTTCGAGAAGCTGGGCGCATTCTACCTGGGCAAGGAGTACAGCCTCAAGGACCGGAAGCTCCTGGATCCGCTCATCATGTACGATTCCCGCGACCTCACCACCCACGCGATCTGCATCGGGATGACGGGGAGTGGGAAGACCGGGCTCTGCGTGGACCTCCTGGAGGAGGCGGCCATCGACGGTGTCCCTGCGATCATCATCGACCCGAAGGGTGACATGACCAACCGGCTGCTGATGTTCCCGGACCTCACTCTTGCGGACTTTGCCCCCTGGATCAACCCGGACGATGCCCGGAGGAAGGGCATGACCCCGGAGGAGTTTGCGAAACAGCAGGCAGAGTCCTGGCGGGCCGGGCTTGCCTCGTGGGGGCAGGACGGCGGCCGAGTCCGTGCCCTCCGGGACGCCGTGGATCTGGTGGTCTATACCCCGGGGAGCGATGCCGGGCTCCCGGTCTCCATCCTCCACTCCTTTGCCGCCCCGGCCCTCAGCTGGGAGACGGATGCCGAGATGCTCCGGGAGAAGATCTCCGGGACCGTGACAGCCCTTCTCGGGCTCATCGGGGTGGACGCAGACCCCCTCCGGTCCCGGGAGCACATCCTCCTCTCCTCGCTCTTCGAACACTTCTGGCGGGGCGGGAAGGATCTGGACATGGTCACCCTGATCCAGTCCATCCAGAATCCCCCTCTCCGTCAGGTCGGTGCCTTTGACCTGGAGACGTTCTTCCCGGCAAAGGACCGTATCCCCCTGGCCATGCGCCTCAACAACCTGATCGCCGCACCGGCGTTCCAGTCCTGGATGACGGGGCAGCCCCTGGACATCCCGGGGTTCCTCTCGACAAAGGACGGAAAACCTCGGCATGCGATCTTCTACCTGGCCCACCTGAGCGATGCCGAGCGGATGTTCTTTGTAACCCTCCTCCTCCACCAGGTCCTCTCGTGGGTCCGGGCACAGACGGGGACGACCAGCCTGCGTGCCCTCCTCTACATGGACGAGGTCTTCGGGTTCTTCCCGCCGGTGGCGAACCCGCCCAGCAAGCAGCCGATGATCACCCTGTTAAAACAGGCCCGGGCTTTCGGCCTCGGGGTCGTCCTCACCACCCAGAACCCGGTGGACCTGGACTACAAGGGACTCTCCAACACCGGCACCTGGTTCATCGGCCGGCTCCAGACGGCCCAGGACCGGGACCGGGTCCTGGACGGCCTCGAGGGTGCGATGACCGGCGGGGGGAGCGCGTTCTCCCGGGCGGGTCTCTCGGATACCCTCTCCTCTCTCGATAACCGTGTCTTTCTCCTCCACAACGTGCATGAGAGCGGACCCGTCGTCTTCCAGACCCGGTGGGCGATGAGTTACCTCCGGGGGCCGCTCAGCCGCGAACAGATCCGGATCCTCTCAAAAGGGAAACGCCCGGATCTGCCCGCCTCTCCCGGAACCGCGCCCCGTCCCGCTGCCCCGGCCCCCTCACCCGCAGGCCCAGCGGGCGATGCCTCCACCCTGCCTCCCGCCCTCTCTCCGGACATCACGCAGCGCTACCTTCCGGTGCGGCTGGACCGGGGGGCCGCGGAATCCCGGTTTACCGGTGCCCAGCCCGGATCCCGCGTCTCCTCAACCCTCCTGTACACCCCGGTGATATGGGCTGCCGGCCGGATCCATTACCGGGATCCGAAGCTGAAGGGGGATGCGGAGCGGGAGTTCAGCCTCCTGGCACCCTTTGCCCCCGGTGGAAGCGTGGCATGGGAGGGCGCCCCGGCCGCGCCTGGGACACCAGCTGATCTCTCCCCTTCACCAGCTCCTGAAGCCCGGTTCCTGGTTGCGCCGGAAGTGTCCCGGGCACTGAAGAAGTTCTCCGTCGAGAGACAGAACCTGGTAGGCCACCTGCTCCGGACGCAGGAGCTGCACCTGCGGTCCTGCCCGGAAGTCGGCCTGGTCGCGCGGCCGGATGAGCCGGAGAACGAGTTCCTGCTGCGGGTCCGCCTCGCCGCACGGGAGCAGCGGGACGCTGACGTGGAAGCCCTGCGGAAACGCTACGAGGGCAAGATTGGCACGCTGGAGGACCGGCTCCGGAAGATGGAGATGACAGCGGACCGGAAGCAGGCCGATGCAGAGGCCCGGAAGCGGGAGGTGATGCTCTCGGCCGGGGAGTCGGTGATAGGCGTCCTCCTGGGCCGGAAGAGCACCCGGGCCGGGTCCACCGCCGCCA
>JAJRDC010000190.1 GCA_028678635.1 Methanomicrobiales archaeon | reverse complement strand
AAATTCCGCAGGTATTTTCACGACAAATTTACATCTCTCACAATGCGGTTCCGTCATCTTTATGCACCTTACATATCCTCATGGATTTGTAGGGATTAAAAGTTCCTTTAAGTACGATTAGAAGGGCTTCTGCCGCTTCATGGAATGCCCGCCCTATATCGGGATGAGGGTGCACACGTCCTAACCTGACCAATGTTAGGAGGGTACCCTGTAAGAGTGGCAGCGTGAAGGATCCCGTGGCAGGGCACATGCCCTTATACCGGTATGATGGGTATCTGCCGCCTGTATTCCTCGGCGCACCTCTTGCAGAGACGGACCCTTACGTTTGTTCCTACGATTTGGTACTCAACACCATATCTGTGGCAGGCGATACAGCAGAGCTGCGGAAACGCGTTGCCCATGGTGCAGTGATGGGTGTTCTTGTTAAAATCAGTTTCCTCGCTAGGTACGAAAAGATGGACTTTATACCTGACCTGCGGGCAACGATCCCAATCCAGTCGGGCGCATCAACCGAAGGATATACTGAATTTGGTGAAGATGGCGCCCAAGGCTGGATAGTTATATTTTTATCCAGCCAAGGTTATGTGTATGCCAAAAATACCAAATCACGCAATTATTTATATAATCCTCATCATTCTGGCGTGCATTGCCTCATGGTTACTTCTGGGACCATGGCAGTGGGGTTAGCTGCTCACTGTTTTCCTGCCCGGTGCAATGCTACCTAGCAGCACGGAACAGGTCTGTGTGCCTGCCCCGACCGGAAGAGGGACACCCTGGTAAGGATAACGTAGCGGGTTCGATTCCCGCCGAAGGCTTTCACTTTTCGTCCCTGCCGCATCTGAGGGATCCTGTCATGCTCCTGGAAAGAAGCAGGAGATAGCATCTTCATGCATGGTGGCGTCCTCCCCGCCCCTGCATCCTTCATTGTGGGGTCATCCTCGGTAAGGAGACCCCCGCACCGAAAAAACTGTGACTCTTTCTGCCGCTTCCGGCGGATCCCCCTTCCTCGCTCAACCAGCCCAGCGCCACGGTCCGAGAATCAACCATGAGGCGATGCACGCTGCAATGACAAGAATCAGCCAGATGATGGCGGCCTTTACGCCTCCGCTCATACCCTTACTTGGGAACGATACCCATAAAAATTGTTGTGGGTTCGATCTCCTCCCCTTCCGGACAGGGTAACATCGGTGGGTGGATGGTCGTGGACAGGTGGCTCATCCGGTCCGCCGCAATCCTCCCTCTACCCCTACTGCCTGGGCATCTCAATAGGAAATTCCGGTGCAGTCGTTCCCCCTTCACTCCGTCCCGGGCCCCAGCAGGACCGCGATCCACCGAGTTCCTTCGAAGAGCTCGCAGAGCATCCGGACCGTGAGCGTCAGGGGAACGGCCAGGAGTACCCCGAATCCGCCGAGGATCCAGCCCCAGAAAATGAGGGAGATGAAGACCACCGTGGTGGACAGGTCCAGCCCCCGCCCGGCCATATGGGGGAACAGGAGGTACTCGGCGAGAAGGTTCACCGCCCCCTCGCCGACCAGCACGAGAAGGGCCGCCACCGGGCTGATCTCGACCCAGGCAAGGAGCATCGGTGGGATGATCGCCAGCCAGAACCCGACATAGGGAACGAATCCCAGCAGGAAGGCAAGGAACCCCCAGAAGACGGCGTAATCCACCCCGATTAGCCACAGGATGATAGCGGTCCCGATACCCATGACCAGGTTCACGATGGTCCGGATGACCAGGTAATCCATGTTCTTCTTTGCAAGCTGCGTGAACCGGTCCAGGTCTCCAGGACGGTATTCCGCGATGATCTTCCGGAGGTTGGCGGAGAATCCCCCGGCCTCGAACAGGAGAAAGAGGGTGGTCAGGATGATGATACCGAAGGCGACGGCCATGTCCAGGAGGCTCCCTGCCACACTGGGGAGCGAGCCCTGGAGAGATCGGAGAATCCCGGATACCTCCGGCGTCTCAATGCCCATTCCGGAGAGGATCGGGCCTGCCATCTCCAGGTTCCGCTCCAGTTCTCCCCGGTACAGCGGGAGGCTGGCCAGTAGCCGGAGGAGTGATCCGGCGATGACAAGGGTGAAGACCGCGATGATGGCGATGAACACCGCGAGCGTCACGAGGAGTGCAACCCGGCGGGAATATCCCTTCGTCCGGAGCCAGTGGAGCAGCATGCCGAAGATGACGGCGAGAAACACTGCAAAGAAGAGCGGCCCCAGGATCGGGGAAGCAGCCTTCATCCCTGCCAGCACGACCACCACGGCGGCAGCAAGGAGCAGGGTACGGGCAGGTCCAGAGAACAGGGGATCGTGTGTCATGGGGGAATGCTTCCTTGGTCGCTGGAGACTTGCACAGTCACTGCAATAACGTTATTCATTTCCTTCCTGAGGGATCCTGCTGCCCCGGTCGTTGATCCTGTTGTTCCCTTTGCCCATGTCACCGCCAATGCAGAACGATAAGTTCTTTAGGAGGTCATCCTGTAAGTTCTGACCATGACGTCTGAGGCCTTCCGGTATGACCTGCTGACCATCATCCTCCTCTTTGTCATCCTTCTCACCATCTTTGTCATCTATTTCCCCCTCGTTGCCACCATTGTCCTGGGCATGACCGTTGCCATCGTGCTGGAACCGCTCCACAGGAGGCTTTCCCGGCGGTTCCCCGCCAGGCGGTCAGC
>JAJRDC010000035.1 GCA_028678635.1 Methanomicrobiales archaeon | reverse complement strand
AAGGGACACCCATTGGGTGAGGGAAGATCAGTCCTCCCCTTCCCATCACTTTTTTGCATTTTGTTCCTGTGAATCCTCGAAAAAGAGGGTATGGTGCGACCGGGAGGTTTCCCGCGGGAATCCCGAAGACCCTGTCACAGGGCGCTGACGTCGGTGGAGTTACAGTCCGGGCAGCGGACCTTTTTCCCCCTGCCCCGGAACTGTTTCCCGCAGGCATTGCATTTGTGGGTATCCTCCTCGGCATCCAGGATGGTGATCTCCATCGGACCTGCTCCGGAACACATGGCCAGCCCTCCTGCCGGCGCGGATGCATGGGTCATTCCCCTATATCAAGGTGATCCCGTACCGGCTCACGGCAGAACATCGTTCCTCCTGCCCCTGCCCGGATAGATTCCGTGCAGATCCGGAGCAGGGCCGAATTCCCAGGGCAGGGATGAGAACCGGGATGGAGTCGTTACACCGGTTCCTGCGCGGTCTCGATCCCGAGGAGGTGGCGGATCTCCCCCCCGGTCACCCCGTCCTCCAGCAGGGCAATGGAGAGGGTATTCCCCTCCAGGATCGCGAGGGCTACCGGTCGTGCCGAACCCATCTGCACCTGCTCTGACCGGAACCACTGCCTGCGCACCACGGGGATGAGGAGCCGTTCCCCTGCCTGCACCCCGCGGCCGGCCACGAGATCGGTCCCGGAGCTCATGCAGGACTCCCTCCGGCTCCCGCGGGTGAACGCACCGCCCGGCGGCGCGACCCCGCCAGGATCCTGAGGATTCCCAGGATGATACTCAGCGGGCGGTGCAGGAGGAGCACGAGTTCCCCCTCGCCCTCCAGGACCTCATGGTCAAAGACGGGGGTGACGGTAAAGGAGACCCGGTCATCTCCCGGAGCCGCATGCCGGAGCGCCGTCCAGTACCCGTACAGGCGACCGGTTGCCGCAGGGCCAAGCCCGAGGAGCAGGTGACCGCGGAACCGGGAGAAGGAGAGGGATCCGGCAACCAGTCCGATGAGCCGGAGTACCTCCGGGAGGGAGGGCCTCCATCCGCGGGATGGCTTCTCTTTCCCCTCGGCAGGCCGGGGGTGTTTCCGTTCCAGGGGTCTCTTCACCACGTCCCAGCGAAGCCACCGGATCGTGAGGACCGGTTTCCCGTGCTCCAGTGAGAAGACAAGGGAGAACCCACACCACGAAAGGGCCGCTGAGATGAGGATCTCTCCGCCGGTAGCCCGGAAGAATCCGGTGATCCGGGCAGGTATCACGTACAGGGCAACAGCGAGGAGGAGGAGAAGGGTCGCCAGTACGAAAAGGAGCCAGAGGAGGGGATGCATAGGAAAGAGTGTGGATACCCTTGTCCCGCCCGGATCAGGTCTCACCCTTCCCTTCCTTCTCCTTCTTCCGGCTGCCCTCGGCCGCGGTCATCTCTTTCATGGCATCGATGACCTGGGGAGCCAGTTCCTCTGAGAAGATCCGGATCGCCTGGGCCAGGTGCCCTTCCTTCCGGAGGGTGAAGACCTTCAGACCTTCGGCACCCTTCACCCCACTCTCCACCACCAACAGGGCAACGGGTCTGATACCCCCTCCGCCGCCGCTCCCCCCGCCGCCCGAGCCGCTCGGGCCCTTGCCCTCACCGGCACCAAGCCCAAAGCCGTACTCGACGATGGGGATTACCACCCGGTCTTCCACTTCCAGTCTGGTACCCACTACGTGGTCCGCGGAGAGGAGGCGATCCAGCTCTCCGGCAGTAGTCCGGAGCATTTCTTCACCGGTCATCGGTATTCACCGGATGCAGTTAAGGAACGGCATGAATAAGAAGGTTCCGTGAGGTTACAGGAGTTGGAAATTTCGGGAAGTGCGTCCCCTTCCTGCCCTCGCCGACTCCCACAACCTTTTTCACTCCCCGGGAGAGAGTACAATCCTCCTGCTGCTATAGTGTAGACCGGCCAATCATTCCGGCCTTTCACGCCGGAGACTGGGGTTCAAATCCCCATAGCAGCATCTTTCAACGGGTGTTTCTTTTCGAAACCTAGATACCCCGCCCGGTCATTTCCTATTCTGTCGAAACGTGGTGGGACCGGGAGAGACTGGGTATGGGAATGGAGATCCTTGACAACCGGGAAGCGTGGGATCGCTTCGTGGATGAGAGCCCGTACGGGTCCATTTTCCACCGGTGGGACCTCCTGAAGATCGTGGAGAAGCACACCGGGTTCCGGTTCCTGCCCTACGGGATCACCAGAGGTGAGAAGCTGATCGCAATCCTCCCCCTCTTCTCCCGGAGCATGTACGGCCTCCGGATGGTGGCCTCGCCGCCGCCACGGACTGGCATCCCCCACATGGGTGTCGTGGTCCCGGGATCCTTTGACACCCAGAAACAGGACCGGAGGGAAGAGGACCTAGAGACCATCGGCACCGAACTGGCCGGTGAACTGGAGACCCTTGCCCCGGACCACTTCTTCATGAGCCTCCCCCCGCGTTTCCTGGACGCGCGGATCTTCCGGTGGCTGGGATTCGAGGTGATCCCGAGTTATACCTACTTCCTGGATCTTACCCCCCCTCTGGATACGCTCCTCTGGGGTTTCAAGAACAAGCGGCGGGGGGCCATCCGGAGTGCCCTCAAGTCGGGGCTTGTCT
>JAJRDC010000087.1 GCA_028678635.1 Methanomicrobiales archaeon | reverse complement strand
GCGAACATGGGATACCCCCGCCCGTCCAGGATCTTCTTCCCTTCCGCCTCGTTGGTGCCGGCCAGGCGCACCATCACCGTCTGGGGGACACCTGCGTCCAGGATCCCGCGGGCCACGTCGTCGCACCGGGTGATGCCGCCCAGGAGGTTCACAAGGATCACCGAGACACCCGGCCTCCCTGCCACCAGCCGGACGGCATGCTTCACCCGCTCCTGGTCAGCCCCGCCGCCCACGTCCAGGAAGTTGGCGGCCGCACCCCCGTAGTACTGGATCAGGTCCAGGGTGGCCATGGTGAGGCCTGCCCCGTTCCCGATGACCCCCACGGACCCGTCCAGCTCCACGTAGGAGAACCCGTGCGACTCGGCCTCCCTCTCCCGGGGCGACAGGTCCCGGTTCACGCTGATCCCCTGGCGGGCCAGGGCATTGTCGTCCACGATCAGCTTGGCATCGGCGGCAAAGACCCCCCGTTCCGTGGTGACGAGGGGATTCACCTCGGCGAGCATCGCGTCCTTCTCCCGGAAGACTTTCCAGAGCCGGTTCACCACCGGGCCGAACTCCTTCACCTTCCCGCCCAGCAGGTCCCGGAGGGAGAACGGGGGAATGTCGGCAAGGAGAGGGGAGACGGTCACCCTCTGCACCGCTTCGGGCGTCTCCTTCGCCGCCTGCTCGATATCCACCCCGCCCGCCTCGGCAAAGAGGACCACCGGCTGCCGGGAGGAGCGATCCACCAGGATCGAGAGGTAGTACTCGTGCGTGATGGGGAGCCTCTCCTCGATCAGGATCTCCCGGACCGGAACACCCCGGATCTGCTTCCGGAAGAGCTCCTCTGCCACCCGGGCCGCATCCCCGGGGGTCGCCGGGAGGATTCCCCCGGCCTTCCCCCTTCCCCCGACCTCCACCTGGGCCTTTACCACCAGTGCCGGGCCGATTGCCGCGAGATCCGGGATCTTCTCACCTGCCTTCACCCTGATCCCTTTCGGCACCGGTATCCCGTACCGGGCATAGATCTCCTTTGCCTCGCACTCAAGAAGCCTCATCCCTGTCCTCCCCTCCCTCCGGCCATCTCCATCCCCCGGCGGAACGCCCGCAGGTTCAGGTCCTCGGTCCCCTTGGGCACCGAGTCCCGGATCGCCTTCTCCATCGCCCCCGCACTCACGATCCCGGTCGCCTCCACGAGTGCCCCCAGCATCACGATGTTGGCCACGATCACCCTTCCCAGGGTCTTTCCGGCCTCGGAAGTGGCAGGGATCTCCCGGTACGTGCACGCGGGGCGCCCCTTCACCATGTCGGAGTCAAGGATCATCACGGCATCCTTGGGTGCACCGGCCCCGTAGCGCAGGAATCCCTCCTGGGACATGATCACGTAGATATCCGGGACCGATACCTCGGGGTACAGGATGGGCTCGTCATCAATGATCACCGCCGACATGGAGGCCCCGCCCCGGGCCTCCGGCCCGTAGACCTGTGTCTGGACCGCGTGCTTCCCGTCATAGAGGGCCACGGCCCTCCCCAGGATAACGGCGGAGAGGATGATCCCCTGGCCTCCGAACCCGCTGAAACGGACCTCGTGCCTCACTTCGGCCCCCCCATCACCGGTCGGTTCCTGCGGATGAACTCCCCCACCGTGATGGTATCGGGAGGGACCGGCTTTCCCTCGGTCACCAGCCTCCGGTACCGGGAGAGCAGCATTGCCCGGGTCCGGAAGAGCTCGATCATGTCCGAGACCTCCCTGAGCCGGTTGCGCCGGCCATACCCGGTGGGGCACTGGACCAGCGCCTCGATCAGGGAGAACCCGGGGGTCTCTAGGCCGGTCTGGATCGCCCGGGTCAGCTCCTTCACGTGGTAGGAAGTCCACCGGGCCACGTGATTCGCCCCCGCGGCCACCGCCAGCTCCGAGATGTCAAAGACCCCCTCGGCTGAACCGTAGGGCGTGGTGGTGGACTGGGCCCCCACCGGCGTGGTGGGGGACCCCTGGCCACCGGTCATCCCGTAGATCCAGTTGTTCATGCAGATCACCGTCATGTCGACATTCCGCCGGCAGGCGTGGATGAAGTGGTTGCCCCCGATGGCGGCCAGGTCCCCGTCGCCCGTGAAGACCACGAGGTGCAGGTCCGGTTTCGCCAGCTTGACCCCCGTGGCAAATGCGAGCGCCCTCCCGTGGGTCGTGTGGAGGGAGTCGGTGGCGATGTAGCCGGGCGCCCGGGAGGAGCACCCGATCCCGCCGACAAAGACCGTGTCGTCCTTCTTCCATCCCATCGCATCCACGGCATGCAGCGCGCAGTTGATCACGGTGCCGTTGCCGCACCCGGCGCAGTAGATGGTGGGGAGCCGGTCCACCCGGTACCAGTCCTGGAAGGTCACGGGTGCGCCTCCAGGGCCGCTTCCAGCATCGCGGGGGTGTGGAGCTCCCCGCCCAGCCGGGGAACGGGCACCACGGGGATGTCCGTGTGCCGGTCCGCCTCCCGTGCCACCTGGCCCATGTTCATCTCCGGAAAGAGGAAGACCTTCGCGTCCGGGAACTCTCTGAGGGCGAACTCGGGGAAGGGCCAGACGGTCCGGAGCTGCAGGTGCCCGAGGGAAGGGTCCTTCCGGTCATGGAGCACCTGCTGCACCGCCCGGGCGGGGGCGCCGTACGAGATAAAGACCTTCTCGGCACCGGGATTCAGGACGGAAAAGTCGGCGACCTCCCGGCGGGCGGACTCCACCTTCCGGACCAGGCGCATGACCAGTTCCTCGTGGATGTCGGGGCTCGTGGCCCGGGGGTAGCCCCGCTCGTCATGGGTGAGGCCGGTCACGTGGACCCCGTGGCCCTGCCCGAAGACAGGGAAGCCGGGAATCCCGTCCGGGCCTGCAGCGAAGGGAAGGGCGCCTTTCTCAAGGGGCCTCCTCGGCACGATCTCCACCCCGTCCGGGATCGTGAAGCGCTCCCGCATATGGCCGATAATCTCGTCGGACATGACAAAGACCGGCACCCGGAACCGGTCCGCCAGGTTGAACGCCTTCACCGTGAGGGAGAACATCTCCTGGACCGAGGCCGGGGAGAGGGCGATGACGCTGTAATCGCCGTGGGACCCGAATCGGCACTGGAGCATGTCCCCCTGGGCCCCCAGGGTGGGCTGGCCGGTGCTCGGACCCCCCCGCTGGATGTTCACGATGACGCAGGGGGTCTCGGTCATGACGGCGTACCCCACGTGCTCCATCATAAGGGAGAAGCCCGGCCCCGACGTGGCCGTCATGGCCCGGGCGCCGGTCCAGGAGGCTCCGAGGACGGCGGCCAGGGACGCAATCTCGTCCTCCATCTGGATGAAGAACCCGCCCTTCTTCGGGAGCTTGGCCGCCATGTGCTCGGCTACCTCGGTGGAGGGCGTGATGGGGTACCCGCCGAAGAACGTGCAGCCGGCGGCGAGAGCCCCCTCGGCACAGGCCACGTTTCCCTGCATGAACTCAGTGCGGGTCAATACTCGATCACCACCTTCTGCCGTTCCCGGGGAGCCTCCTCTTCCCACTGGATCGCCTGATCCGGGCAGATCATCTGGCAGACCCCGCAGAGGGTTCTCCCGTACAGCTTCTGGAGCCGGCAGTTGGGGCAGCGCTCCGGCCGGTCCATGGAGGGGATCACGATACCCTTCTCGTTGGGCCTGGACCCCTCCTGGAAGATCCGGTACGGGCAGACCATCGTGCAGAGGTTGCAGCCCTTGCACCGCTCCTCGTCGATGACCAGCTTCATGCCGTCTCCTTCCCGGTACTCTTGGACAGCCGGAGAAAAGCCATTTTCGCTTTCTCCCCGACTTCCGCGAAGAGATCCCCCCCGTGGGCATCCATCCCCACGACGAGTGGGAGGTGGTCCAGCTCGATGGCCCAGACCGCCTCGGCCATCCCCAGGTCCGGGAAGTACACGCCCCGGAGCCGCATCCGTGAGGCGGCGAGGACGGCACACCCGCCGGTGAAGGCCAGGTACACGGCCCTCCCGCGCATGAGATCCCCCACCGCCGAAGACATCCCTCCCTTGCCGATGATGGCCCGGACGCCGGCGTCCAGCAAAAATCCCGTGAACGCGTTCATCCGGGCAGAGGTGGTGGGACCGGCGGCCAGGATCCGGTCCCCTGCCACCACCGGCCCGCAATGGTACACGGCGGCCCCGCTGGGATCGAACGGGATCCCCTCCCGCCGCATCCGCTCATGGGCCTCGTCACGGGCGGTGTATACCGTCCCGGAGAGGGTGACCCGGTCACCGGCCCTGAGGTCCAGCACCCCGTCCGTGAGGGGGGTGCGGAGGTTCACCGCGGCACCTCCACCACCCGGCTCGCCCGCCGGGACGCCCAGCACTGGACATTCACCGCAACAGGGAGCGAAGCCGTGTGGCAGGCTGCCCGGAGCACCTTCACGGCCAGCGCCGTGGTATCCCCTCCCAGGCCCATGGGGCCTATACCCAGGGTATTCACGGCATCGCAGATCTCCTGTTCATACGGATCCATCGTGTCGATGGGAAGGAGGAGGGCCTCCTTGGCCCGTGCCGCCGCCAGATCAAAGGTCCCCCCGATCCCGACTCCCAGGATCACCGGGGGGCAGGGTCTCCCACCGGCCATGAGCACGGTCTCGGCTACGAACCGGGGGATGCTCCCCGCTTCCGTGGGGAGGAGCATCCCGATCCGGGAGACATTCTCGGCTCCCGCCCCCTTGGGAAGCACCGTGATCCGGAGCTCATTTCCCGGCCGGACATGGACGGCGGGGATACCCGGCCCCGTGTTGTCCCCGGTGTTCTTTCGGGTCAGGGGATCCACGACGTTGGGGCGCAGGGGCACCTCCCGGGTGGCCTGCCGGACCCCTTCCTCCACAGCCCGGTGCAGGTGGACCGTGTAGGGCAGATCGGGAGGGAGGGTCACGTACACCACCGGTACGCCGGTATCCTGGCACAGGGGGGCTTTCCGCCCTGCCGCCAGGGCTACGTTCCCGAGGATCTGATCCAGTTCCCCACGGGCGACCGGGTTCCGCTCCCGGGAACGGGCCTTCTCCAGGGCCGCGATCACGTCCGTGGGGAGGTTCACCTCTGCTTCCGCAAGCGCATCCCGGGTGGCACGGGCAATGGCGGTGAACAGGGCAGGATCGCCGGGGTCACGCATCATATGGGAATGGGGGAGAACAGTATATAACCTTGGTGAGATACGGCGGGAAAAAACGGTCTGGAACGGGTGGAAAATGCAGAAAAGGTTGGGAAATGTGGTATTTCAGGTTCACAGCTTGTGTTCCTTCCGGTGCTCCCTGCCGTGTTCCTTCCCCTTCCGGTCCTCCTTCTTCTCCTCCCCCTTCTTCTCCTCTCCCTTCTCCGCGCCCTTCTCGGCTCCCTTCTCCTCTCCCTCGGCCCCCTCGGCGGCCCCCTCGGCGGCCTTCTCCTCCTTCTCCGGCTCCGGTTCCTTCTCGGCGACGAAGGCAACCGGCCCGGTGATGGGTCCATGGACCTCGTGTTCCTCAAAGACCATACGGGAGGGTGTAGGGAGCTTGTAGGCCCCGTGGTGGAGGGCATCCTTGGCCTTCTCTTCCAGCTCGTGGAACGTGAAGAGGGAGATGATCTTCTGGCCGGCCCGCACCCGGGCGGCGGTGCCGACCGCCTTCCCGAAGGCGAGGCGCATCCCTTCCGAGACCCGGTCCGCCCCGGCCCCCGTGGCCTGCTTGTTCTCACGCAGCACGTGGTGGGGGTAGACCCGGAACTTCAGGTAGAAGTTCATCCGGCCCAGGTTCCCCATCAGCCGGCGGTTGATGCTGATGCGGGCGGCTTCGAGCGCCGTGTGCCGGATCTGGCAGCCCTCCTCGGCCACCAGGGAGATCTCCAGCGGGAACTCCTGGTTCAGGTTCCCCATGTCGAACGTGACGATCTTGGAACCGGGGACCCCGCCCATGTATTCGCGCCTGGTATAGGCCTTCTTGGCAAGGTTCCGGTACATTCTGGCGGGTTTTCGCACCATGGCTCCCTTCTCCTGATCAGACTCGCGTGCTTTATAAAATGG
>JAJRDC010000002.1 GCA_028678635.1 Methanomicrobiales archaeon | reverse complement strand
GCGGGGATCACCTTGATATGGGGGGAGGACCCATGCATCCGCGCCGGCAGGAGGGCTGGCCATGTGTTCCGGAGCAGGTCCGATGGAGATCACCATCCTGGATGCCGAGGAGGACACCCACAAGTGCAATGCCTGCGGGAAACAGTTCCGGGGCAGGGGGAAGAAGGTCCGCTGCCCGGACTGTAACTCCACCGACGTCAGCGCCCTGTGACAGGGTCTTCGGGATTCCCGCGGGAAACCTCCCGGTCGCACCTTACCCTCTTTTTCGAGGATTCACAGGAACAAAATGCAAAAAAGTGATGGGAAGGGGAGGACTGATCTTCCCTCACCCAATGGGTGTCCCTTCCCGCTCGGTGACCGCCCGGAAGGCGGCCATCAGCTGGCGTGTGACGGGACCCGGCATCCCGGTGCCGATCTTTCTCCCGTCGATCTCCGAGATGGGGGCCACCTCGGCGGCCGTCCCCGTGACAAAGACCTCGTCAGCCGTGTACAGGTCAAAGTAGCCCAGGTTCTGCCACCGGACCTCGATCCCCAGGTCCCGTGCACATTCCAGCACCACGGCCTGGGTGACACCCCGCAGGTTGTTCAGGGACGGCGGGGTCAGGATCACGCCGTTCTTCACTACGAAGATGTTGTCCCCGGATCCCTCCGAAAGGTACCCGTTGGTATCGAAGATGATGGCCTCGTCGCCCCCCTTGTAGTACGACTCCATCTTGGCCAGGATGTTGTTCAGGTAGTTGAGCGTCTTCGCATTCGGCGGGAGCGCTTCTGCAGGGTTCCGGCGCACTGATACCGAGACGGCCTTCAGGCCCTTATCGTAGAGGTCCCCGTACATGGCCCCCCACTCGGTTGCAATGACAAAGACTGTTGCCTTCGCGCACTTGCGGGGATCGAGTCCCAGGTCGCCCACCCCCCGGGTGACGACAGGCCGGATGTAGGCATTGGAGAGCTTGTTCCTCTTCAGTGTCTCCAGGATCACCCGCCTCATCTCCTCCTTCGGGAGGGGGATCGCCAGATTGATCATCTTCGCCGAGTCGTAGAGCCGGTCCACGTGGGCATCCAGCCGGAAGACCTTCCCGTGGTAGGCACGGATCCCTTCAAAGACGCCGTCCCCGTAGAGGAGACCGTGGTCAAAGACCGAGACCTTCGCCTCCTCCTTCCGGACAAAGGCACCGTCCAGATAGATCCACATGCTCAATCATTGGGATCCAGGCGGTTTTGTAACTTACGCTCCGGATCCCGCGGCGGATCGTGGACCAGAGTACTGTGTACCAGATTGTGGTTACTTCTGCAGGGACGCTCCTCTGGGGAACCTTCGGTTCCCCCCGCCGCGTGGGCGACCCCCCTCCCCGGGAGGGTGGTATGTCGGAACGGCCTGTTTCCCATTCCTCAGCGGGAGGGGCCAGCCCCCTCCCGGCCCCTCCCCCACGGCGAGGGGATAGTCCTGTATCGTAATAACACCGAAGCTCAGAGATCCGGATCAACCGCGGGGGACGCCCACCCGGCGGGGGGCGGAGCCCCCCTAGGAGCGTCTCACTAAAACCCCAGATCCTAAAACCATTATGGAGATCCGAGGAGACGGTGATCAGCCAGCTCCTTCATCCGCATCCTCAGCCGCCGCGAGCTTCGCGGCAGGTGTCAAGGAAGCGGGCGAACATCCCCCGGCTGGCCACCGGGTGCAGGTGCGTGTAGGATCCCTGGACCCGGTGCACCAGCGCCCCGTCCGCAGCCTCCCGGATCCCAACCCCCCGGGTCAGGTGATACGCGAACCGGGTTCCTTCCCCCAACACCACGTCGCTGTAGTGGAACTCGTGGCCCCGGAAACGGGCCGGCCCCAGCGGCGATTCTGCGGACGCCTCTCCTTCCACATAGCTGACCACCCGCCGTGCCGGTATCTGTGTCTCACCGGGAAAGACCCCGCACATCTCCGCGGTGCCTTCCCTCAGCCGGTGGTGGGAGGGGGACCGGTGGGAGACAATCCGTTCCGTGAGGTACATGAGGCCACCGCACTCGGCGTAGATCGGTGTTCCGCCCTCCGCCGCTGCCCGGATCCCGTCCCGCATCCCGTTGTTCGCCTCCAGTTCCGAGAGGAAGAGCTCCGGGTATCCCCCGCCCAGGATGTACCCGTCGGCCCCTGGCAGCGTGCCCGCCACCGGGCTGAATGGGACCGTCCGGGCGCCATTGGCCCGGAGGACGTCGAAGAGATCCTCGTAGTAGAAGTTGAAGGCCTGGTCCCTGGCGATCCCGATGGTGAGATCCGGCTCCGGCGCCCGGTCCAGGAAGGTCTCCTCCTCCCCAACAGGCTTCCGGTCATCCGCACAGGCCAGCAGCCGGTCCAGGTCCACGTGCTCCCCCACCAGGTCCCGGATGATCCGCAGCCTCTCATCGAAAGACCGGTCCACCTTCCCCTCCAGGTACGGGATCAGTCCCAGGTGCCGCATCTCGAGCGCCATTCCCTCGGCATGGGGGATGGCCCCCAGCACCGGGATGCCTGTGTAATGCTCGATGGCTTCCTGGGCCTTCTTCCGGTGGCCACCGCTCCCGATGTTGTTCAGGATCACGCCCCGGATCCGGATGTCGGGGTCAAAGTCCCGGAAGCCCCGGACGATGGCCGCCGCGGACCGGGTGATGGAGCGGGCGTTCACCACGAGCACCACGGGAAGGTCCAGTGCCTTGGCGATACCCGCGGTGGATCCTGCATCCGTGAGGGACTCCGCCCCTTCGAAGAGCCCCCGCACCCCCTCGGTGATGGCCACATCCGCCCCCCGGCACCCGTGGGCATAGATCGTCCGGACATCCTCGGGGGTCATGACAAACCCGTCCAGGTTCCTGCACGGGCGGGAGGTGACGGCCGAGAGGTAGGACGGGTCGATGTAGTCCATCCCTACCTTGAAGGTCTGAACGCGGTGGCGCTGCGAGAGGAGGGAGGCGAGGGCCAGCGTGATGCTCGTCTTCCCGCTCCCGGACCGGTCCCCCGAGATGAGGAGGGACTTCATGCCAGGCTCCGGAGCACCGCCCCGAGCTCGCTCTCCACGAGATGGCGCACGGCCATGGTCCGGGGGTGGAGATCCACCTCCACCATCACGTGCCGGTGCCCCTGCTCCCTCAGGGGCTCCACCTGTCGGGGTCCGTTCGTCAGGGAGAAGACCTCGATCCCCCGGAGGAACTCGGGCGGGATGGCATGGGGAACCCCCACCAGTACCGCAAAGTCGGGGGCAATCCTCCGGATCTCGGCCCCAAGCGCCTCCCCGTTCGCCCCGTACTCGTCGAGGGCTCCCAGGAGCCGCGGTGTGAGGCCCCGCTCCTCCAGGTCGCCCCGGATGGCCCGGGCATGGGCCCGGACCCGGGGGAGCCCCCGCTCCTCCAGGTTGGCGATGTACTCCACCCTGCCCTGAGGGCAGACGTCGTGGAGGGCCAGGAGGGCGTCGGCGAACATGTACGCCGTCTCCTTCTTGGCATTCAGGACGGCGACCCCCCGCTTCCCCCCGCAGGCAAGCTCCCGGAGTCTCGCGGCCGCCACGTGCTTCAGGTCCCCCCGGGACGGGGTGATGTACTCCCTGCTCGCCGCACCCCGGAGCCGCTCCACCTCGTTGGCTTTGGCGAGCAGGATCCGCTGCCGCTCCAGCTCCTCATCGGTGATCCAGCCGGCCCAGGCGGCCGCCTCCAGGGTGGCGAGCACCCCCTCGATGTTCTCCCGGAATCCGGCGTGGATGGGGACAGCGATCGTGGGAGTCTCCACCCCGGACTGTTCCACCGCCGCCTCCAGGTCCTCGCCGATGATCATGGAGACGCAGGTGCCGATGACGGCCATCCTGCGGGGCCGGAAGTGCTCCTCGGCGTACCGCAGGACCCGCTCCAGCACCCCCTCGCCGCCGAAAATGAACTCATGGTCGGCGAGGGAGGTGGTGAGGACCCGCATGCCGTCCTCCTCCAGGAGGCGGGCATGCTTGAAGGAGCAGCCGGACGGGCCATGGAGGATGGCCACGTCCACCTCCAGGTCCCGTGCGGTGTACAGGGCAGCGACGATGGAGCTGGGCCGGGGCTGGATGTACTGCAGGGCCACTCTTCTCACCTCCAGGTCTTCACGGCCAGCACCAGGGATCCCGCCGTGATCCGTGACCGGGCCATCCTTCTCCCTTCCTCCAGGGTTTCTGCCCGGACCACGCCGGTGGGAATTCCTCCGGACCCTTCCCTGGGGATCCCCATCTCCCGGGCCGTTCTCCCTACCAGTACCAGCACGGAGGGGCGGATGGCGACGATGGCCTTCGTCACCTGCACAGGTGCGAATCCTTCGCAGACGGCGCGGGCCTCCTCACCGATGACCAGCGCCAGCTCCTCACGGCCCGCCACTCTCCGGGCGTAGCGGGCCGCGTCGATCGCGGTCTCTGCCGTAGCACCACTGGAGGCGCTGTCCACGACCACGATCTCCCCCTCCCGGGAAAGGTGCATCCGGCCCTCGACAGACGCGAAGGAGGAGAGGGTGTCGGGAGAGATCCCCAGCATGCAGCCCACCGCGGCCGCCATGGCAAGTGCGTTCGCGTAGACAGGAAGCCGGAGGAGGGAGT
>JAJRDC010000144.1 GCA_028678635.1 Methanomicrobiales archaeon | reverse complement strand
ACCGGGGCCGGGAGGATGGCCACTGCAAGGAGCAGGACAGCCGCAAGCAGTGCCACCGTCGGCAGGGATGGCTCAGGGTGGCGGATTGTCATCTTCTCATCTCCCCCCACATGATCAGGGGTGTTGACAAGGGAGATTGATCAATGGAAATTATTTAAAGTTAACTTTACCAAAAGATACAGGAGAGGTTAAAAGAGAATCCTGTACAATTCCGTACACGTTATCTTTATGTTCTAGAAGCCAACCGCCCCGAGAAATCCGGCCGATGACAAAAAGACCGCGTTTCCGAAGATACGATGGATTCAACAAGGATTTTATCGTGCGGGGAGCATCTGTCCGGAACTCCTTAATCCGGCGAACGGATCCGGGGCCGGGGGTGACCGGGCGCGGCAGCAGGTCCGCGGTGCGACCAGGGCTGGGAGGCGGGTCCTCTGCCGGGGGGGACTTGCCTGGACGCGGGATTAACGGTGCCTAAAAATAATTCTAACAGAAATATAAAGATTAAGGAAAAAACATATATTTATATAACTTAGTGAAAAGATATTCCTTTATTCCAACGCTCCCCCGTCAGTGAGCATGCAGGAATCCATGAACCCTCCCCTCCGGTCCCACACAGGAATGTGCGGCGGGAAGTGTATACCCGGAACGACTGTCATCCGGATCCCCTGCCGCAGGGCATCGCCATGATCCAGGTGCTTCTCGTGGACAGTGATCCCAGTGCGCGGGAGATGGCAGGAGCCCGGCTGGGGGAGGAGCCGGATCTCATCCTGGAGACCTCCACTTCACCCGAGGAGGCCCTCGCCCTCCTCAGGTCGGAGCGTTTCGATGTCATTGTCGCGGAGGAGGATCTTCCCGGGATGGATGGCCTGGCATTCTTCCGCTCCGTCCGCGGGTCGGGTGACCATGTCCCCCTCATCCTCTTTACCGGCCAGGGTTCCCCGGAGCTCCTCTGCCGGGCCATGGATGCAGAGGCTGATTTCTACCTGGAGAAGGGGCCCAACCCCCACGTCCAGTACACGCTGCTCGTCCACCTGATCCGTCGGGCGGTCCGCCGGGCGCGGATGGACCGGGAAGAGCACGAGTTCAGCCGGTTCTCGCTGGACCACGTCTCCGAGGGGATCCTCTGGACCGATGGCAGGGGCACGATCCTCTCGGTCAACCGGGCGGCGCCCCGGCTCCTGTCCAGGGAGGAGAAGGGTCTCCTGGGGGTAAAGGTCCAGGAGGTCCTCCCCGTACTCTCGGGATTTTTCGCGGGCGCAGGATCCGGGGACCCCGTGATTCACGAGACCCTGGTGACGGATGACACCCGGAACACGTTCCCCGCGATCCTCAAGCTGCATACCCTCCACCACCGCGGCACTCCGTATCACTGCCTGATCCTGCGGGACATGTCAGCCCGGAGGGTTGCCGATCAGCACGTCCATGCCCTGAAGGAGTTCTATGAGGGGATTCTGGAGAACGCCCATGACGGGATCTGGGTTACCGATGCTGACGATGTCATCTACTACCTGAACCCGGCCCTGGAACGGATGATCGGCCATCCCCGCGCGAGCTTCCTGGAGAGGAACTTCCTGCGGGAGGCGGGATCTGCCCGTATGGAGGCCCTCCTGCCGTTCTACGAGGATGCAAGGAAGCACATGCGAACGGTAGCCTTCGACTCGGTCCCGGTCACCGATGCCGCCGGTGTCCCGCTCTTTGTCTCCGGCTGGTTCACCCCCGTCCGGGACCCCGGCGGTCACTATGACGGCATGATCGCCTCGGCCCACGACGTGACGGACCGGAAGATGACGGGGGATGCCTACCAGCTGGCCAACCGGAAGCTGCACCTGATGTCCAGCGTCACTCGCCACGATATCCTGAACCAGCTGATGGTGCTGCGCAGCTACCTGGAGATGGGAGAGGAGATGGCCAAGGATCCCGAGCTCCGGGGGTTCATCGGCAAGGAGCGGGCGGCTGCCGAGGCAATCCAGCGGCTCATCGGCTTCACCCGGGACTACCAGGAGATCGGGGTCCATGCCCCCCTGTGGCAGCGGGTAGGGGAAATCCTGGCGCGGGTACGGTCCATGGTGGATGTCCACGACGTCTGCCTGGAAGGGGACATGGGCGACCTGGAGGTCTTTGCGGACCCTCTCCTCGAGAAGGTCTTCTACAACCTGATCGACAACGCCATCCGGCACGGGGGCACCCTCACCTGGATCCGGTTCAGTGCACAGCGGGACGGGCAGGACCTCCTGATTACCTGCGAGGATAACGGCATCGGCGTCCCCCCACATGAGAAGGAACGGATCTTCGGCCACGGGGCCGGAAAGAACATGGGGTTCGGCCTGTTCCTGGTCCGGGAGATCCTCTCCATCAACGGGATATCCATCCGGGAGAACGGCCAGCCCGGCCGGGGTGCCCGGTTCGAGATCCGGGTGCCTCCGGGCTCCTACCGGTACAGGGGGGAGCGGGGAGGCTCCGCGGTGGCAGCGGCAGGGCAATCCCGAACCCGGAGTTTACCGGGCCGGTAACGCTCCCGGACGGTGTTTCTTCAGGTACTGCGCTGTTCCAGGATCTTGCGGAGGAGAGCGTCCCGGCGCGCCCTCACCTCATCCTCTTTCGTGAGGGTCACGGCCTTCTCGTAGCAGTCCAGGGCTTCCGGATCCCGTTCCAGGGCTTCCAGAGACCGTCCCTTGCAGTACCAGGCAGCAGCGGTCGGCAGCAGGTGAAGTGATCGCTCGTAGCAGGAGAGGGCCTGCTCGTGTTTTCCCAGTGACGCGAGGGCCCTGGCCTTCTGGTACCAGGCGTTCGGTTCATCGGGGGTGAGGGTCAGGGCATAATCCACGTATTCCAGGGCCTTCCTCGGATCGTCCCGCCTGAGGGCAGCGATCCCGCGCCCCACCCACCCGTGGGGATCCTTGGGGTGCTCTTCAAGGGCCTTTTTAAAAAACTCCTCTGCCTCGTCGTAACGCTCCCATCGGATCAGGTCGTATCCCTTCCTGATCGCTGGCGACACCTGGCTCCCGCCGAACAAACCCCACATGGCTGATCTCCCCTTCCTTCTTAACCGGATCTGCGGTGGAAATGAGAAATATCTTCTGCAGATCCACGGGGAGGGCCATTTGTGATGGATCTCCTTTCCGCAGCATTCTGACGGGAAAGGGCCAGCCCCCTCCCGGTCCCTCTCCCGTGAGGATAGTTGATCCAAGTAGTGCGGAATAGTATGCCGGAAAAGATCATAGCCTGTATTCCCTATCCTCAGCGGGAGGGGGCCAGCCCCCTCCCGGTCCCTCCTCCCCGACGAGAGGATAGCAGACCTCTTATTTGTCAACCTGTAGCTGCCCACGTCCGGATCAACCGAAACGGGGGGGGGCGCCCACGCGGCGGGGGGCGGAGCCCCCCAGGAGCGTCTCACCAGAACGCTCCAAGAAAAGACACGCCGAGGGATTGGAGGCGTCGGCTGGGAAAAGACGGATCAGATTCCGCGGGCTACCACCACTTGCGGTGGAGGTGCCACTCAGCACCTACCACCACTTGCGGTGGAGGTGCTCGGAGGCGGCGGAGGTGGACTCCCTTCCCTGTGCGGTGCGCTTCAGGAATCCCACCTGGATCAGGTAGGGCTCGTACACCTCCTCGATGGTCCGTACGTCCTCGCCGACGGAGATGGCGATGGTCTTTAATCCCACGGGCCCGCCCCGGAAGTCGTCGGCGATCACTTGGAGGATCCGCCGGTCCAGGTCGTCCAGCCCCAGCGGGTCGATCCCGAGCATGGTGAGGGCCCTGTCCGCCACGTCCCCGTCGATCCTTCCGTCACCCCGGACGGTGGCGTAGTCTCGGACCCTCCGGAGGAGCCGGTTCGCGATGCGGGGCGTCCCCCGGCTCCTCCTGGCGATCTCGTGGCACCCCTCCGGGGTGATGGGGATCTGCATGATCCCTGCCGAACGCCGGACCACGGCCGAGAGTTCCTCGGGAGTGTAGAGGTTCAGCCGGAGGGCAAGGCCGAACCGGTCCCGGAAGGGGGAGCCGAGGAGCCCCACCCGGGTGGTTGCGCCGACCAGGGTGAAGTGCTCCAGCGTGAGGGTGATGGACCGGGCGCTGGGGCCTTCACCGATCATTACCTCGATCCGGTAGTCCTCCATGGCCGGGTACAGGATCTCCTCGATGATCCGGGGGAGACGGTGGATCTCGTCGATGAAGAGGACGTCCCCCCGGCCCAGGAGGGTGAGCATCGCCGCCATGTCGCCGGGCTTCTCCAGGATGGGGCCGGAGGTGGTGTGGATCTGGGCATTCATCTCCCGGGCGATCAGGTGGGCGAGGGTGGTCTTCCCGAGGCCCGGTGGACCGGAGAAGAGGATGTGGTCCAGGGGTTCCCCCCGCTGCCTTGTCGCCTCGAGGGCGATCCGGAGTGTCTCCTTCACCCCCTCCTGGCCAATGAACTCGTCGAAGGTGGCGGGGCGGATCGTGGTGTCCTCGGCCTCGTCCTGGAGCTCGTCGCCCGTGATGAGCCGGTCTTCCGGTTCCACGCGTTCGCCGTCCATCCCTCACCGCTCCCTGATGCGCTGCAGCGCCGTCTTCACCACGTCCTGGACGGAGGCCGGCGGGGTCTGGGCCTGGAGGACCGCGTCCACCGCCTCCCCCGACTCACGGGGGGAGAAGCCCAGGGCTACGAGGGCCGAGACGGCGTCCAGCCGCATCGACGCGGGGCCTCCGCCGGGCAGGAACTTTTCCGCGGCCTTCTTCATCTTGTCCCGCAATTCCAGGATCAGCCGCTTCGCGTGCTTTTCACCGACGCCGGGGATCCTTGTGAGCGCCCTGTCGTCCTCGGCCAGCACGGCAGCGGCCAGGTCCTCGAGGGTGATCTGGGAGAGGATGGAGAGGGCGATCTGGGGGCCGATACGGGTGACCCCGATGAGGAGCCGGAACATCTCCCGGTCCCGTGGCCTGAGGAACCCGTACAGGGTCCATCCGTCGTCCCGGACCACCAGGTGGGTGTGGACCGTAACCGGTCCTTTCCTGGCGAGGAGTGCGGTGACGGCCGGCTGCGGCATGTGGACCTCGTAGCCCACGCCGCGGACGTCCAGCACGACCATTCCCTCGCCCACGTCGGCCACCTCACCGGTCAGCTGTGCGAACATGCCGGTATCACCTCACCGTGTGGAGATGGCACAGCGCGATGGCGAGCCCGTCTGCCACATCGTCGGGCCTCGGGATCTCCGGGAGGGAGAGGAGCCGGCGCATCATTTCCTGCACCTGGACCTTCTCCGCCTTCCCGGATCCCGTCACCGCCTGCTTCACCTGGTTGGGGGTATACTCGGTGACCGGTACCCCCGCCTCGGCTGCGGCGAGCAGGATCACCCCCCGGACCTCGGAGACCGACATGGCGGAAGTGATGTTCTTCGTAAAAAAGAGCTTCTCCACGGCAACGACATCCGGACGATGGGTCTCAAGGAGTTCGCGGCAGCGCCGGTGGATCTCCCGGAGGCGCTCAGGGGCGGTCATGGTCTTGGGCGAGGTGCGGATGCAGTCATAGGCAATGGCCCGGGCCCGGTGTCCGTCCCGCTGCAGCACCCCGTAGCCCACGATAGCAAGGCCGGGGTCAATGCCTATCACGATCATCCTGGTGCCCGGGCGGCCTCCCCTGGTGAAGCGTGGGCGCCCCCGTTCCTAATAACTTTTGCACCGCAGTGGGAAGATGGCCGGACCCCGGGTCAGTCCGTTCCCGGCTCCGCCACCAGGTGGTTGATGGTGTTCTCGCAGATGTCGGCAGAGTATTCACCGATGCGCTGGATGGATCCGATGATGGAGCCCAGGGCTACCGCCGCCTCCCCCTTCAGGGGTGCTGCGCGGTGGGTGATGCTGCTGCACCTCTCCTCCAGGGCAGCGACGGCAGCAAGATGGGCCTGGGCTGCCTCCATGTCGTTCTCAAAGAAGGCGTTGGTACTCTTCCGGAGGAGGTCCAGGGCCGTGCCGCTGGCCTCCTTCAGGTCTGATAGAAGACCCTTCTCCATCTTCACCGAAAGGAGCACCGGGACGTTCTCGGCTATCCGGACGGCATGGTCCCCGATCCGTTCCACGATCCTGCTCATGACGTAGTAGCTGGCCGCCATGGACGGGGTCAGGTTCATATTCCGGGAGAGATTGGGGTCGATGAGCACCAGGTTGAACTGCCGGGCAATAAGCCAGTGGAGACGGTCCACGTCGTTGTCACGGGAGACCACGTCCTGGGCGAGGGCTGCGTTTCCCGTCTCCAGGGCCCCGATGGCATCCTC
>JAJRDC010000244.1 GCA_028678635.1 Methanomicrobiales archaeon | reverse complement strand
ATCTCGGTCCAGCTGGCCAACAACGACCACACGCCGGTCACGCCCCTTGCCACCGCATCGGTGACCGTGACCGCGAAGGTCGTTCCTGACCTCACGAACCAGAACTCCCCCGAGGCGGCCACCTTCACCACCTATCCGTCGAGGACGAAACTGCACACGTTGGAGACCCAGATTGGCCTCAAGTTCATTGCCGGCGGGTTCACCTCCCCCATGATGGTGGTCCCGGCGCCGGACAACTCGGGCCGGCTCTTTCTCGTGGACCAGACGGGTGTGGTGAAGATCTTTTACATGGATGGTACCGTCCTGGACGAGCCTTTCCTGGATATCCGCGACCGGCTGGTAACGCTCTCCCCGGCCTACGACGAACGCGGCCTCCTCTCCCTCGCGTTCCACCCGCAGTACGAGACGAACGGAAGGCTCTTTGTGTACTACAGCGCCCCTCTCCGGGCGGGTGTTGACCCCAACTGGAGCTGCACGAACCACCTCTCGGAGTTCCATGTCTCGTCTGACATGAACAAGGTGGACATGAACACGGAAAAGATCCTGCTGGAGGTTGACAAGCCCTACCAGAACCATAACGGAGGAACCCTCCTCTTCGGCCCCGATGACGGGTACCTGTACCTCCCGCTGGGCGACGGCGGCCGGGCCGATGACACGGGGATGGGCCACACGCCCGGGATCGGGAACGGGCAGGATCTCTCCAAGATCCTGGGGAAGGTGATCCGGATCAACGTGGACAGCACGAGCGCGGGGAAGATGTACGGGATCCCGCCCGACAACCCGTTCGTGTCCACGCACGGTGCGGCGCCCGAGATCTATGCATACGGGTTCAGGAACCCGGCCTACGCCACCTTTGACGCGGAAGGGGGCCACAAGATGTTCATTGCCATGGCCGGCCAGCGGCTCTTCGAGTCTGTCTTCATGATCTACCGGGGAGGGGACTATCCCTGGAACATCAGGGAGGGGACCCACTGCTTCAACCCGTCCAATGATTTCACCCCGCCCGCGAGTGCCTGTCCCATCGCGGGAGCAACAGGGCAATCCCTGATCGGCCCGATTGTGGAGCTTGGCCACGATGTCGGTGATGTCATCGTCGGTGGAGCCGTGTACCGCGGCACCCTCCTCAATAACATGCAGGGGAAGTACGTGTTCGGGACATGGTCTGACGAGAACCGGATCCTTGGGAATGGTACCCTTCTCGTGGCGACGCCCCCGGCAGGCCTCTCCCCCGCGGCCCTTCCCATCGACGCCTCAAGCCTCACGGCCGCCGAGAACGCCATGTGGACGATCCAGTCCATGAAGGTGATGAATAATCCGAACGGCCGGATCAATGCCTTCATCCTGGGACTCTCCCAGAACCAGGATCATGAGATCCTGGTCCTGATCAACCAGAACGGCGGGCCCGGCCTGTCCCCGCAGGGATCCGGCCAGGTCTGGCAGATGGTGCCCGCCACCACCGCGGGCCTGGAGGAGACGACGACCCATCTCACCCCGACACCCACTCCCACGAGTGTCCCCGCCACGGGCCAGGCCGTGACCCTCCAGCTCACGCAACAGGGTGACAAGTTTGTCCCGGCAACCCTCACCGCTCCCGCGGGTGCCACGATTACCCTGGTCCTGACCGACAACGACAGGGATCCGCACAACTTCGCGCTGTACAGCTCTGCATCGGAGTCGGCGGCGATCTTCCGGACCGAGGTTGTGACCGGGCCGGTGACGAAGACCTATACCTTCGTTGCCCCCGCGACTCCGGGCACCTACGTATACCGGAGTGATCCCAACGTGGGAATGCAGGGAACGCTCGTGATCACGGCCTCGACCTCCTCCTCGGGAGGAGGTGGCTCGGGTTACTGACGCCGGATTTCCTCCCTTTTTTCCCCTTTTTCCGCGATTGACAGTGGGCGAAATCCATGAGGGGTGCCTGCCCTGCTCCTCATCGATCGCTGCAGGCGGGCGGAAGGACCGCTGCAGGGAGGGGAAGCGGGAGGAGAAGAGGTTCCATGACTTTCGTGAAATCCTGGCTGCCACTCATCATCCTGGTGCTGGTCCTGGGGAGCACCACCGGGGGCTGCACAGATGTCCCGACCCCGCCTGGAAGGCCAAGCACCGGGGAAACGGTGATGGTTACCACCACCGTGACTGGCCCTTCCCCGCAGGCCGGGGAGCCCCAGGTACTCATCCTTGCACCGGACTTTGATGGTGGAATCCTGGCCGGGAATGTCACCATTGTCGTGCAGGTGACCCGCTTTACCCTGATCCCTCCCGGCGCACCGAAGGCACCCGGTACCGGCCACCTGATCTATTACCGGGATATGGTTCCCCCCGTTGCTCCCGGTCAGCCGGCGGTCACCGCACCGGGAACCTCCGTGGCATCTCTGTCAGACACTCTCACCTGGGAGGACGTCACCCCCGGCACCCACACGTTCGCTGTTCAGCTGGTGCAAGCAGATAACACCCCGCTCCGGCCTCCGGTCCTCGATGCCATCGACGTGACGGCGGTCCTGCCTGAAGCGATTGCCGTGGGCTGATTCCGGCAGGAACGGGCCGCATGGTCCTGAAAAGCGAAGGTGGGGATACACGTGCGAGAGGTGCGACCATCACCCGTCCCCGCCCGGCCGGGGCTGCCTGTCCTCCCGCGCCCTCCGCAGGTCTCTTCAGGGATTCTCATCCATGACAGGGTCAGGGCGATTGCAGGGGCGGCATCGGAAAAAAGGGGCTGCTTCAGGTCACGGTGAAGGTGCCGGTCATCATCTCCGGGTGAACATCACACCGGAAGAAATAATTCCCCGGTGTTGAGGGAGCGGTGAAGGTGTACGTGACCATCTTCGGCCCGGTGACGAAATCTCCGACAAAGATCCGGGTGGTTGCATGGGAATCAGTGTACAGAGCGAAGTTATGGGGGATCCCGGTGTCCTGGTTGTCGAACAGCATCGTTACATGTGCCCCCGCTGGCACCGTGATCTGGGATTTGTCAAATGCGATATTCTTGGCGACCAGGCTGACCATGATCTCTCCCCCGGTCGTAGGCTGGGTAGTGACGGTTACAGGGACCGTGGTGGGTGCAGGGGTGGTGGCCGGCGTCGTGGGTACGGCGGTCGGAGCCGTCGTGGGGATCGTGGTGGTGGGGACCGTGGTCACGGGGCCCGGCCCAGGCGTGGATGTGCACCCCGCAAAGATCGCGCAGGCGATACAGAGAATAACGAGAGGGGGAATCATGCGTTTCATCATCGTACGACCTCCTGAAAGGAAACCTGTGTTCGTGTGTGTCTCCTGCCCTGCTGCCGGACCCCGCGGGATCTTCCTGTCCGGGGCCGTTCTCCTCCGACCGGGGACACTTCTTTCCCTTCGATCATCATCTTCAGGGCCACGGCATTGTTATGATCAGGATCATGTGAGGAATAGACAAAGGTGACTACCCCACCGGCACTCTTCCTGGCTAGGGCGTCCATGAGCTCCTGTTTCTCTGCCAGCTCCTCCCAGTAGCGGGCAAGGAATTCTTCCCACCGCGAGGGATCGTGGCCGAACCACACCCGCAGTTCGGGCATGGGTGCCAGGTCCCTGCACCAGGCGTCGAGGGCGGCCCGGGACTTCGTGACTCCCCGGGGCCAGAGCCGCTCTACGAGAACCCGGTACCCATCGTCCCCGGAAGCAGGTTCGTAGACACGTTTCAACCGGATCATCTCATCGCAGAACCCTTATCGGGTTCCTGCCCGTCCCCCCGAAGGATCTCATCCCCGGAGGTTTTAGGAGTTATCCCACAAGTCAGAATTTGAGGTGAAATCTGTGGACATGCGGGAAGTCAAAAGGAATCGCCTGTCACATCTCCGCGTGAAGAGCGCACGCGGTGCCCCTGGCGGCTCCCGCCGGTCTCCCACCGACCTGTCGGCGGCAGGGTCAGTCGCAGACCGGGTGATCCCAGTAGCCCCGGAAGAAATCCCCGTAGAAACAACCCTCCCGGTCGCACCGGAGGCACCCGCTGGCCGGGCACCCGCCTGCCCCCGGGGCGATGACGGCGGCGATGTGCCCGAGGGCCTCTCCCTTCCCGGTCCGGTACCGGCACCAGATGTACCGGAGATCTTCCCCTGACACCTGCCGGTCACCCAGGCACCCCACCAGTTCACCGCACTTCAGGATGGGAATCCTGCCTCACCCTGCGATGTCCCTTGGTGAGATCAGCCATCAATCCTTGTCCGTGTCACAGATTTTGAGAAGACGATACAAAGATTCTGGGCACCCACACGCAGATCTGGTTACCGGCTCTCCCACTCCGCGATGAAAAAGGCGCCTGTCAGAAACCGGAGAACAGGCCAGGATCGTTACTGCGGGGCGGATTGCGTTCTCTCCAGGGTGAGTTCCAGGATGCCGTTCCGGAACTTCCTGCTCACGACCCGGGCGGTCCAGGGGAGCATAATCTCCTTGCAATACTTCTTCCCCCCGTTGGTCGCAGAGATGACCAGCACATCGTTGTCCAGCTCGATCCGGATTTTTGTCTCGCTGACATCAGGAAGGTGTACCACGACGCGGACCTGGCTTTCCTCTTCGATGTACTCTGTGCCCGGCTCCTCCTGCCCGGTGGAGGATGCACGTTGCCTTCCCTGGTACTTCACCGTGAGGCACCTCCCTGCAGCTTCATGCCGTTTCCTGTCGGTTTCCCGTAGATTCGGCACGTCGTTACCGGGGAGCGGATCTCCATTCCATCCACCGCGTGCGTCCACTGAAAATGAGGTGGCAGGACAGACCCCGGATTCCCGGGGCCGGAGATAGGAAGAGTCTGCATGTCGTGTGCGGGCCATGCACCCCGGGCAACCATGGTATCCCCGTCATCCCTTCGGTACGCTCCATTCCCCGCCGTCCCCCGTCGGATCTGGGCTGGTGAGCTGGTGCCTCCCGCGAGGGGGTTCCTTCTCCCCGTACTGGCCGGAGGGCAGATGGCAGGGACCCTGTTCCACGCATCAGGGGCCCGGAGAGGATACATGGCCGACACGATGTCCTTCCACCTCGGTGTGGGCCTCTGTCGTCCCACGCATCCATCTTCTCAGGGAGTCGCCATATACCTGCCCCGAATTTACAGCCCCAGTTTCAAAATCCGGGAATGGACTCCACAGCAGGGAGCGGCCCATGGTGAGGGGGACCCGGTGGCAGTGTTCCGGGATGATGCGTGCTCCTGACGTGCTCCCCTTGGGGCTCCGCTCACGCCGCGACCGGCGCAGATATTACCGCTCATCGTATCCTCAGAATCTTCGGTACCATGCGTGCTGGTGAGACGCTCCTGGGGGGAACCTGCGGTTCCCCCCGCCGCATGGGCGTTCCACCCGCGGTTCCCGGGATGAGCGATCCTGCCCATGTCCCGGCACTGTCATGGCGTGGCTGTCCTCATCAGGGACGGGGCCGCCAGGGGGGGAAGCAGCCCCCCTCCCGTACCGATGGGGATACGGTACGGCATCGGTACAGAAAGGAACACCCTGTTCAGAAGTGCTCAACAGGGGGGGGGCGGGAGGGACCTGCCCACGCAACCTGCCGCTGGTCCCTGCCCGCGCACACCGCTCAGGCGCCGCCCGCCAGGATGTGCTGGTACGTGGCCTTGAACTCGTTCATCTTCTGCGCGATGTACACCTTTCCCTTCTCGGTGGGGGCGTAGAGCTTGGACTTGCCCGAGGTCCTCATCTCAAGGTACCCCTGCTCCTCAAGGCTGTACAGGATCGAGTAGATCCTGGCCTGGGGGATCAGCACGTGGTACCGGTGGTAGATCTCCCGGACAATGTCGTAGCCGGAGATGGGCTTCTCCAGGAGGGAGAGGACCACGGGCTCCAGTGATTTCTTCACCACCGCGTCCATGGTCTCCTGCGGGACCACGGAGACGGACCCGGGGGGGAGCGCGTGATGGGCGAAGGAGAGGGTGGTCTCCGGCCCGGTGGCGACGATCACCCGGGGGATCCCCTCGGAGAAGTGCTGGAGCCGCAGGTGGTCGACCCCGCTGATATTCATGGCAACGATACCGGAGACGGGGAGGCCCTTCTCCTTCCTGTCCAGGAGGGATTTCTTGATGGCCACGATGTCATCAAAGTCATCGGTTTCGGAGAAATCCAGGAGGACCTGGAGAGTCACCGGCTTCTTCTCTCCATGGACGATGTCGCAGCACCGCTCCAGCCGCTGCAGGAGGGCATGGACCTCGTGCTTCCTGATGCGCCAGGTGAAGAGCTGGTCACGCTGGATCTCCTTCGGGAAATACTTGGGGAGGATGGACCGGTAGTAGGCAAAGACATTGCGCCCGCCCTTCTTCAGCCCTTCCTCCAGGGCAAACTTGAAGATGGGATCCTTCACGGTCTGGTTGGTGTACAGGTAGAGAATCAGGTCGGTGAAGATATCCCGGAGGAGGAGGGTCTTCATTTCGGGGAGGCTCTGGTACCCTGCCTCTTCCGGGGCGGCGGCGGTTTCCCCGCCGAAGATCCCCTCCCGGACCGGTGCCGGCGCAGGGGGTGCCTCTCGGTCCGCGTCCCGGCGGA
>JAJRDC010000172.1 GCA_028678635.1 Methanomicrobiales archaeon | reverse complement strand
TGAAGGAGGCCACCGAGTGGAAGAAGCCGGTCTTTGTGAAGATCGCGGCGGTCCACAACACGGCAGCCATCGCCGCAGGCATCGCCCGTTCCTCGGCGGATGCCGTCGTGGTGGACGGGTTCCGGGGCGGGACCGGCGCTGCCCCCCGGGTCTTCCGGGACCACGTGGGGATTCCCATCGAGGCGGCGATTGCGTCGGCGGACGCCAAGCTCCGGCAACAGGGGATACGGAATCAGGTCTCCCTGATCGCGAGCGGTGGCATACGGGAGAGCGCCGACGTGGCAAAGGCAATCGCCCTCGGGGCCGATGCCGTGTACATCGGGACCGCGGCGCTCGTGGCCATGGGGTGCCGGGTCTGCGGGAACTGCTACCGTGGCCTTTGCCCCTGGGGCATTGCCACCCAGCGGGAGGATCTCACGGCCCGCCTGGACCCTGATGTGGAATCGGAGCACGTGGCCAACCTGATCCATGCCTGGACCCTGGAGCTCTCGGAGCTGATGGGTGCTGCCGGGATTAACAGCATCGAGTCCCTGCGGGGGAACCGGGACCGGCTCCGGGGTTACCTGCTGGACGAGGGGATCCTGAAGGTGCTGGACGTGAAGCCGGTGGGGGCATGACCATGGGCAGGACCGTCAGGATCGATGCCGAGGATATGGACTACACCGCCCTGAACCGGCAGATCCGGCAGGCGGCAGCGAATGGGGCATCTGAAGTGGTCCTGGACCATGTGCTGGGGCAGCGGTTCATTGCCGACGGTCTCCGGGGGGACGTGCGGATCATTGTGAACGGTGTGCCCGGCGGAGACCTGGGCATGTTCATGTCCGGTCCCATCTGCATCGTCCACGGGAACGCGGAGCATGCCCCGGGGAACACGATGGATGGCGGGATGATCGTGATCCACGGCTCGGCGGGTGACGCGGCGGCCCACAGCATGCGGGGAGGGAAGGTGCTGGTCCGGGACGACATCGGCTACCGGGGCGGGATCCACATGAAGGAGTACCAGGAGAAGATTCCCGTCCTCATGGTGGGTGGCAACGCCCGGGCGTACCTGGGCGAGTACATGGCCGGCGGTCTGATCGTGGTCTTCGGCCTGGGCGGCGTGGCGGCCGTGAGCGAACGGGGGATCGGGAGCGGGATCCACGGGGGGGAGATCTTCATCCGGGGCCCGGTGGAGGACCATCTGCTGGGAGTCGGGGCAAGGAAGTTGCCCTTCGGGGACGCGGAACGGAAACGCATCGCCCCGTTTGTGCAGGAGTTTGCTTCTTCCTTTGACATGGACGCGAAGACTCTCATGGCAGGAGACTACACCCGGATCGGTCCGGCGTCGAACCGGCCCTTTGCCAACAAATACACCTGGGAGTGAGCGGATGGCAACCAAGAGCTACCGGAACCTGAAGGAAGAGGTGTGGGACCGGGGGCTCTGCTCCGGGTGCGGGGCCTGCGTGGCGGTCTGCCCGGCGGATGCCCTCCATTTCCCTGCCCGGGACCCGGGGACGGCCCCGGGCATCCCGGCCTACTGCAAGGAGGATACCGACGGGGTCCCCTGCGGGGCCTGCGTGGCGGTCTGTCCCAGGACCCGCGAACGGGCACCGAAACAGATGCTGGGGGAATACCGGGAGATCTGGGCAGCCCGTGCCGGTTTCGAGATCCCCCGGCGACAGAGCGGGGGTGCGGTCACGGCCCTTCTCTGCCATGCACTGGAGGCAGGTCTCATCGACGCGGTGGTGACGGTGGCCGAGGACCGGTTCACGCTCATGCCCCGTTCCGTGGTGATCACGTCCCGGGAAGTGCTGGTCCACGAGGCCGGCAGCCGGTACCAGTGGTGGGTCCCGCTCCTTGCATCGCTGAAGGAGGCGGTGGTGGAGCGGAAGTACCGGCGGGTGGCGGTGGTGGGGGTCCCCTGTGCCATCCAGGCCATGCGCCTCATGAGGGAGAGCGACCACCCGCTGGTGAAGCCCTACGGCCTGTCCATCCGGCTCCTGGTGGGCCTCTTCTGCACCGAGACCTTCGATTACCGGATCCTCGTCGAGCAGGTGCTGGGGAAGGGGCACGGGATCGCGCCCTGGGAGGTGAGGCGGCTGGATGTGAAGGGGAAGCTGGAGGTGACCCGGGAGGGGAAGCCGGCGGTGGTGCTGCCGCTGAAAGATCTGGAGGAAGCCGTCCGGCCCGGCTGCCACGCCTGTACCGATCTCACCGCTGTGGATGCCGACATCTCTGCAGGCGCGGTGGGCAGCCCGAAGGGGTTCACCACGGTGATCGTCCGGACGCCGGCGGGGCAGGCCTTCGCGGAACGGGCGCTGGCGGCGGGACGTCTGGTGAAGGCGAAGGAGTCGGTGGACCTGGCGGCGATAGACAAGCTGGCCGGCCAGAAGGCGGAGCGGCACCGGCCGGCGATGAAGAAGTAGCGGTATCCGGTTCCACACTTCTGTTCTTTTTCAGCCGGGGACAACAACCAGGGCACTCCGGGGGGGAAACCTGCGGTTCCCCCGCGGCATGGGCGTCCCTCCTCTGTATGAGGTGTTCCTCCCCGCCGGTTCCACCAGACAACCCGGCTCAGGCTATCTTGTCACGCTGATAACTGCGTATCAACATGTAGGCAATACATTCTCATTTCTTACCGCCGCCTTCTCATTGGGCGGCATCTGCATAGCAACTTTCTCCGCGTACCAACATGCCTGTTTTTACGAGTGCGTCCAATAATCCGAATCCCACGTGATGGAGGGGACAGGGCCAAGGTTGGGGCCACCGACATCATATTCGACGGTGACTGCTCCACCCAGTACCGTTTCGGCTGCTGCCGCGGGCCGATCTGCATCATCCCTTTGAACTTGGCAAAGAGT
>JAJRDC010000090.1 GCA_028678635.1 Methanomicrobiales archaeon | reverse complement strand
CCAGGGAGTCAAAGATCACCTGCGACGCCGGGAAATCCACCCCTGCCCCCAGGGCTGCGGTCGTCACCACGGCCGCCACCTTCCCCGAGAGGAATCCCTGCTCCACCACCCTCCGCTCCTGGGAGGTGAGACCGGCGTGGTAAGGGGCCGCTCTCCGCCCCAGCTTGTCGGCAATCAGGTGGCAGCGAGCCCGGGAGTGGGTGAAGATGATGGTCTGGCCCCGATAGCCCTTCGAGGACGTGAGCGCGAACTCCTTGTCCACAAGCTCCTTCTCGTACCGGATCTTCCTGTCCCGCTCGACAAAGAGGAGGTGCCGATCCAGAGGGACGGGCCGCTCGGCGTAGGTCACGAGGCCTGCCCCCAGCTTCTCCGCCAGCAGGTGGGGGGAACCGATGGTGGCCGAGAGGTACAGGAACTGGGCGCCGGGGGCCAGGTACCTGAGCCGGGCGATGAGCCCGTCCAGCCGGTGCCCCCGCTCCGGGTCCTCCAGCATCTGCACCTCGTCGATGATCACCGTGCCCACGCCGGGGAGTTTCTGCCCGGTCCGGATCAGGTGGTCCACCCCCTCGTACGTGCCAACAATGATCGGGGCGTCCCGGGTCCGGGGTCCCGCCGGCCGGTTCTCGGGCAGGTTCAGGCGGTTCCTGCCGGTGAGAAGCGATGCCCCATGGAGCTTCCCGTACCGGTCCCGGAACCGCTGGTACTTCTGGTTGGCGAGTGCCACCAGGGGGACGAGAAAGAGCATCCTGCCCTTCCCCTCTGCCAAGTTCTGGAGGCCCGCCATCTCGCCTATGAACGTCTTCCCGCTGGCCGTGGCCGCGACCACGAGAAGGTGCTTCCCCGCAAGGAGGTCAGCGTCGACGGCCAGCTGCTGGACCGGCATCAGCCGTTCCACCCCCGAAGCCGCCACAAACTCAGGGGAGAGCCCCAGGTCCCCGATGGCGGCGGTGGCAACCACCGGGTGCGCCTCGATCCGGTCATAGAGAGTCCGGGAGAGGTCCACCCCGTCGGGCTGGACGGCAGCAAGGACCCTGTCCAGGTCCTGGTACCGGTCCAGCAGCTCCTCGATATACCGCATCGGGATCCGGCCGAACCGGGTGAAGTACCCCAGTTCCCGCCGAACCTCCTTCCGGGCGCAGTCCGGGCAGATCCACTCCTTGCCGGCCGCCACCCTGGTGGCGGATTCCAGCGGCGTCACCCGGTCCTCCAGGAGGCAGATGCGGCAGAAGGGGACGATGCGGGACGGGATCTGGTGGTCGTGGAGGAAGGACTCAAAGTCAGGGTCCGGCCGTGTCAGGATCACATCGGCAGACCGCAGGAGGGCCACGGCCTCCTTGGTGGGGACCGCCTTCCCGTGCCGGTGGCCGGCCTTCCGCATCTGGTACTGACTGGGCCGGAACCCCCGGGGGGTCCCGTGGATCTCCACCTCCCCAACGGCGGCCACCCTCCCGCCCTCCAGGCAGAGCAGCCGGTAGCTGCCCCGCCGAGGGTGCACGATCACCCTCATGGCGCCGTCAGGTCGTGGATGGTGTACCCGAGGCCGGCAGACTCCAGCCGTTTCAGGAAATCCGTGAACTCCTCGTCCACGATCACGATGGCGCACTCGAGACCATGGAACGCCGCCTCGATGACCCCTTCGCGGGCGCCGAAGAACATGTCCGGCGTTCTCCCGACAGAGGAAAGGGCCACCGCCGCCTCCAGCCCGACCGCTGCCACCACCGGGACCCGGTCCGCGATCTCTGCGAGGCGGGCCCTCTGGACCCGTCGGGATCCCCCCCGTTCCACCCTCGGTACCTTGCAGACATGGATCTTCCCCTCCCGGTGCTCGATGATCCCGTTCAGGCGGGCAACCCCCACGTCCTGGCCACGGGCTGCATCCATGGTGACCACGCCGGTGGCAGACCGCTCCTCCCGACCGGCATAGAGCCACCCGTCCTTCATGTACACCCCCACGGTCTCGCCCTCCCGGAGATCCTTATCGGCCACCGCGGTCCAGACCGAGACCTGGTGGATCACGTCCCGCCGGATGTGGCGGGCATAGGACTCCAGGATCTCGGCATGGGAGAGGACCCACTCGATCCCGGGGCGGGTGACCTCGTAGCGGCCCCGACCGTGGGCGGCCACATGGCCGGCCTCGACAAGCTCCCGGATGTACTCCGAGACCGCCTGGGGGGTCACTCCCAGCTTCCGGGCCACTTCCTGCTGCCGGACCGCAGGCTGGTTGGCGGCTATCTCGACAAGAATCTGGAACCGGGTGATCTCGCTCTTGGAGCGGAGGAGAAGGGAGAGGGGATCATCGTTCGTCATGCGGGAGAAGCACCATGCCCTGTCCCTTCACATCCAGGTAGGGGATCCGCTTGGCGAGACCGCGGATCACGATCTGGGAAACCCCGAACTTCCGGCTCAGGTCATTGATGGACGTGTTCCCCCGCTTGATCTCATCCTCGATCCGGTCCACCATGCGGGCCAGGTCTTCGTCGTCGGAGAACGCGATGTTGATCAGTTCGCCCAGGTCGGACATGTTGCACTGGAAGTTGGCACGGAACCGGGTGTACATGGCCCGGTACTCCCGGGCCGGCGTGCTCCCGGGCTCCGGCATCCGCCACTGCTCCTCCACCAGGTTCCC
>JAJRDC010000327.1 GCA_028678635.1 Methanomicrobiales archaeon | reverse complement strand
GTTCACGGGGATATCTCCCCCCGCCTCTCCCTCCATGCCCGTGCAAGGCCAAAGCATCCGGTGAGCATCATGTCCCCAAAGGGGGCGGCCTGGTAGGCATCCGGGAGGATACGGGACCGGTGGGGGCCGGTGACAGCCACGTCGCGGGATGCCAGGGTCCGGTGGACGGCTGCCCCGTGGCCACCCTCCCGGAAGACCTCATCGTTCGTGAGGGTCCCCTCCCGGAGCCCTGCCAGAAGATCCCGCAGGTGATCCCGGTCCAGGGAAGCCGTGTGATGCTCGAGAAAGCCACACACCTCGCTGCCCTGCAGGGTAAATGCCAGGGTATGGGCGTTTCCGGCATTCACGAGAGTCATCCCCTCCCCCGCCATCCCTGCCACCACCGGGTCGCAGAGGGCGCCCATGACAGCAGAAGGGCCCGTGTCAATGACAAGGGCGGCCGGTACCTGCTCCCTGAGGGCCAGCATCCGGGTCATGGAGGGATGCGGGGGATCCGGAGCCAGGGCATTGATCTGCCATCCGCCCTCCTCCAGGAGCTGGCGGAGGACATGGAACCGGTGGATCCGGTTGGAGACATCGGGAGAGAATCCATGGTCCTGGACGGCACAGGCAACCCGGTCCGGCATCGGCACATCGAAGAGGGCCAGGGCGTTCCGGATCTCCTCCCCCATCCAGTCAGAGAGTCGGATCCCGACGGCTCCCGGCGCCCGGGGACTGTCCGTTACCGCGATGCCGAGGCTCTTCACCCGGTCCAGGCTGTCGTGGATCGTCTTTGCTGCTTCCGGTGTCGCGGATACGGAAAGACCGGCCCTCATATGCTCGGAGATGGCCCGGACGTTCTCCCCGCCCCCCATGGTGGTACCGGTCAGGTGGACGGGCCTCCCATCGGCCCGGGCCTTCCGGATCCGCTTTGCCACCACTACCGACGGGGCAGGGAGGACCATCTTCACGCAGTTCTCGACCGGGATCGCGGGATCGTAGACCAGGATGTCCTGTGTGCCCCGGCCGATGTCCACGGCAAGGAGCGTCACGCGGCGGTTCGCCCCTCGACGGTACCCATCCAGCTCTGGATCGTGTCCGCCGGCGGATGATAGGTACGGAACTGCTTCAGGCAGACCGTGAGATCCCGTGTGAAGGCAAAGTAGCCCACCTGGGTGTTCCGGCAGAGGTTCATGGCCATGTCCATCAGGCCCCGGGGATCCGGCCGGGCCTCCCCCATCCAGATGTGGAAGATGTTGCCGCCGTCCACGATGGGGAAGAAGACGTGCTCCACCTCGATCCGCTTGGTAAGCGGGATGTTCGCAGATGGCGCCACGTGGGTGCCGTTCGTGTAGTACACCGGGAGGTCCCGGGTCCTCCCGCACTCCTGCAGTGCCCGCTCAAGATCCCCCTTCACCACCCGGCTCACGTGCGGCCGGAACTCCTTGTCCAGGAGGTCTGCAACGGCAAACCGCTGGCCGGTGGTCTCGGCCGGCGTCCGGGCCAGGGCGATCGTCATGCCGTGCTTTGCCGAGAGCTCCCGGGCATAGAGCTCCATCTCAGTCATGGCCCTGATGGCCAACCGGAAGGCCTCGGGGGATTCGTGGAGCTGGAAACCCACGTGGTGCTGGACCATTTCATTCACCCCCACGATCCCGATGGTGTACACGAGGCCGTCCAGGTCCACAGCGACAGTTCCCCGTTCGCCGGTGGCCGGGTCCTTGGGGCGCTGCATGGCAAAGGGCATCCGGCCGTTGGCCCGGATCAGGTCCATCCACCGGCGCTTGATCTTGAAGACTTCCACGGCGATGTCCATCAGTTTCCGGAGCTCGCCGAAGAGGCGACCGTCGTCGTGGTCCGCCCGGTAGGCTGCCCGGGGGCAGTTCACCGAGACCACCTGCCAGGATCCCATGGAGAAGTGCTTGCCGGACGTGAAATCCAGCTTTGCCGCGAAATCAGTGTCCTTGTCCGCCACTGTGGAGAACTGGTAGGCGCAGCACTGGTAGCAGGAGATCCCCTTCCCTGCTCCGCGATACCTCGGCATCTGGTTGTCGTAGTACGGTGTCCCGAACTTGGAGGCCAGCTCGAAGGTCTGGAGGAACAGGTCCCGGTAGGTGGGGAGATCCGGGTGGGCACGGTTGAAGGCCTCGTCCTCCTTCATGAAGTCCGGCTCGATGGAGATTTCCGGCTTCGGGAAGTTGAAGGGCTTGCCCCAGGCATCCCCTTCCAGCATCACCTCCATCAGGGCCTTGAAGAGGAGCCGGACCTCCCGCTCGAACTCGCCGTAGGTCCGGAGGGGGGCCTGTTTCCCGTCATAGACCTTCCCCTTGTACACCACGGGCCGCTCCTTCCAGAGGGTGGGAACCCCGGGCGAGAGCTGCACCGACGAGAAGACCAGCTGGCCACCCCGGGCCACCATCATCTGGGTCATCTCGTACACAAACATCTGCATCAGCTGCCTGATGCCGTCGTAGTGCATCCCCTCGAAGAAGGGGGCGAGAAACGTGAGGAAGTTGTAGTACCCCTGGCCGCCGGCAAAGTTCGTCTGGGCCGAGCCCAGGGCCTTCACCGCGTGGAGCACCGCCACCTCGGGGCGCTTGGCCGGCCCCGCCACCGATGCCTTGGTGCCATTCCCGTCCGGCATCAGGCCGTAGTACAGGAAGTACCTCAGGTCCCAGTCCTGGCAGAAGGGACGGGTGCCAAAGTACTCCAGGTCATGGATGTGCAGGTCACCGGCCAGGTGGTGATCCCCCAGTTCAGGTGGGAGCTGGAGCAGGTACTGCTCCTTGCTGATCTTGTCGGCCTTCTTCTTATGGGAGGTCTCGGCGTTTTCCTGCAGGTTGGCGTTCTCGTGGGCCTCGAAGCCCCTGCCCACGTCAATCAGGTGCGCGTCGTAGACCGGGGTTCCCACCCTGGTGCAGACGTTCCGGTACTCGATGAGGCCCTTCTCCAGGAGGACCGTGTTCATGATCTCCCGGATCAGGGGACCGGAAAGCGTGTCCAGCCCCAGCTTCAGGATCCGCTGCTCCACCACCCGGGCGATCTCCCGCGCCAGCTCCTCTGTGGCCGACTCATGGCTGTAGAAGACGCCCAGGAGCTTCGTCTCCTCGACGAGCTGTTTCACGATCCGTTCCCGGTCCCACTCCACGATGTGCCCGTCCGAGGAGCGCACCTTGGGGAGTGGGGAGAGGAACCGGCCGTCAAGCGTCGTCTGCTGGGGAAATACCGGTTTTGTGACCGTTTTTTTCTGCCGTACCACAGGGGTCACCTGCTGAATCCAGTTACATACTATTAATGGCTTGCTATTTGAGATTATCGAGTTTACCGCATTTGGTTTATTTTTAAACCTTTTCCTGCCTTTATAAGCCCCTGTCCGGCCCCCAGATCCGGGGTCTTTTGGAGAACGGGGGGCATAAATACGTTCCGGGCCGATTTGCACTCCCGGGATGCGAGTACCGGCAGGGGGCGTGATCCGTCAGCGGATCCGGTCCAGCACGCCTTCCTGCACCTTTCCGCGGTCCTGAGAGAAGAGATCGTCAGAGGTGAGGAAGGTGTCGCCTCCCCGGAGCACGGGGGCCTCCATGACAAAGACTCCGTTCACCCGGAGATCGGTCAGGGACTCTGCAGTGGACATGTCCCTCTCGGAGAACGGGATCCCCTTCTTTTTCAGGTACTCCTTGAGCATCTCGCAGTTCGGGCAGTCTTCAAGCGTGTAGAGGATCAGGGATTTTCCACTCAACGGTACCACACCTGTGCAATCGATGACTATTAGGAGCTGGATGCGCACATACTGTTGATGGTCAGGACTTTTATTGCTATTGATCTCCCCCCGGAAGTGACGGACCGG
>JAJRDC010000232.1 GCA_028678635.1 Methanomicrobiales archaeon | reverse complement strand
CAATGGCCATCACCTCCCCCTCATGGGGGGCGATCCGTGACTCGAAACTGACAGGGCCCCGGTCAAACTTGCCGGGCATCTTCAGCAGCCGGTCTGCCTGCTTGGTACTCCGGTTCTCTCGACGCATGGTTTCCTCCTATTCCTTCCGCTTCAGCGCCTTCAGCAGGTCGTGGCGGTCAATGATCCCCACAAGAGTGCCCCCCTCCAGCACCGGCATCCGGGAGATGTCGTGCTTCACCAGCTGCTCGGCGGCGGCGGAGGCCGCTTCCTTCGGATCGGCGGTGACGACCTGGGTGGTCATGACCTCCTCCACCGGAATGGTATCGGCCTGGTTGAGTGCCTTCCGTACCCGGCCGGCGTTCAGGAGATCGCGGCGGGAGACGATCCCGACGAGTTTCCTCTTCCGGAGGACGGGGAACGCCGAGTACCCGCTCTCGACAATGAGCTTGTTAATCTGGGAGACCGTGTCCCCTGCATCGCAGGTGAACACCCTTCGGGTCATGTGGTCGGCAACGGTCCCCGTGATCTCATTCCGGGTAATCAGGATGGGGAAGATCTCGGAGAGGAGCACCCCCCCCACCATGATCCCGTCCGGCCCCACAACAGCAGCGCTGTCGGTCCCTGCGATCCCGATGACCCGGGCCGCCTGCTCCAGGGTGTCCTCCGGTGCCACGCGGGGCGCTTCTTTCAGGTAGCCTTCCACCGTCACGTTGGAACGCGTATCCGAGATGCGGAGGACATCGGTGATGTCCAGGTAGCCACTGAGCCTTTTCTTCGCATCCTGCACGTAGACTTCCCGGTACAGATCATCCCGGAGAACCTTCCGGGCCCTGGTCAGGTGATCGTTCAGTGCGAGGACAGGAACCGGGGTCATCACCTCCCGGGCAGTCCTCATGTGAGGCGATCCTCCTCGCGGCACGACGGGCAGAGGATCGATTCCTCGACGCGGCGCAGGTCGTCGGACATCCGGCCGCACCGCCCGCAGATCCCCATCTCCACCTGGTCTTCCCGGTTCACGGCGATCATCTCCGCCATGATCTCGTTCATCTCGGAGGTCGCGCTGAGGATATCCCGGACTGTGACGATCCCGACCACCTTCTTCTTCTCTACGACAGGGAGCCTCCGCACGCTCTTTCGTACCATCAGCTGCGCGGCGTCCCCTACCGTCTTGTCCGCGGTGATGGTGATGAGCGGCGACGACATCACCTCATGTACCTTCACGCTTCCCGGCTTCAGGTCCTTGGCCACCACCTTCCAGGCAAAGTCCTCTTCCGTGACAATGCCGACGGGAAGGTTCTTGCGCAGCACGATGCAGCTGCCCACCTTCTCCCGCCGCATGACGGCGGCGGCCTCTGCCACCGATGCATCGGCATCGATGGTAGCGGGAGGGGTGTGCATGACCTCTCTCAGGGGAACGCGTGTCTCAAATTTCATGGTGTGTCACCCGATGCCCGGTCACGCCGCCCTGCATGGGGGCGGTGAACCGGGGCCGGAAAATTTTCCATTCCTAGTATGTCAAGGGGGTATAAAAGAATTCTTCCGAAAGGGAAAAAAAGAGGGGAAAATCACCCCGGAAAACCACTGACGTCCCGCGACCGAACCCTTAATATCGGGAGGAAGGAGATTTTATACAGCGCAGACCTCATCGCGCTGCATGGGGAGAACGGATGAGTTTTCTTGTAAAGACCAGGAAGAAGCTCTCGCGGTTTTTAAAGGTGCTCTTCAAGAAGCGGAGGGCGAGAATCGGGATCTACGGCCCCCCGAACGCAGGGAAGACCACGCTCGCCAACCGGATCGTCCGGGACTGGACCGGCGATGCCATGGGGCCGGTGAGCGAGATCCCGCACGAGACCCGGCGGGCCCGCCGGAAGGAGAACATCACCATCACCGGGATGAACGGCAACTCGGTGGACATCGACATCGTGGACACGCCGGGCGTCACCACCAAGATCGACTACAAGGAGTTCATGGAGTACGGCCTCGAAAAGGACGAGGCCGTAAAAAGGGCCCGGGAGGCGACGGAGGGTGTCGCAGAGGCCATGCACTGGCTCCGGGAGGACATCGACGGGGTCATCTACATGCTGGACTCGACGCTGGACCCGTTCCTGCAGGTGAACATCATGATGGTGGGGATCATCGAGAGCCGCAAGCTCCCGGTGATCATTGTCGCGAACAAGATCGACCTGCCCGATGCGGCCCCCGGGAGGATCAAGTCCGCCTTCCCCCAGCACCCGGTGGTCCCCATCTCCAGCCTGGAGGGATCCAATGTGGAGCAGCTCTACGAACAGATGGCGGAACTCTTCGGGTGAGGGTCCATGATGCAGGGTATCCAGATCGACCTCATTTCCGAGGAACGCCTCGCGCACCTGACCCCCATGGAGAAGATCCGGCTCATCCTGGACGACGTGAAGCAGGGAAACATCGTGGTGCTGGAGAAGGGCCTGGCCCCCGAGGAGGCCTCCCGGCTCATCGAGGTGACCATGATGGAGATCTCCCCGGACGGCTTCTCCGGGATCGAGATGGAGACCTACCCGGCAAAGGAGGCCGGGCCCGGCCTCTCCGGTCTCCTCTCCCGCATCTCCGGGAAGCGCCCCGGCTCGCGCCTCACGGTCATCGGGCCGGCCAACCAGCTCAGAATGATCCGGAAGGAGAAGGATCTCATCAGCGCATGGGTCTCATCCAGGTGAAGGGATGCCCCACAAGTGCACCAAGTGCGGCAGGGAGTTCGAGGACGGGTCCACGGAGATCCTGAAGGGCTGCCCCAGCTGCGGGGGCAAGAAGTTCCTCTACGTGAGCCACGACGACCGGCACCGGGACGTGCTGGAAGAGAAGTCCATTGCCCAGATTGCCGAGGAGACGAAGAGGGAGGTACTGGAGGTGGCCCCGCCGCCCGACGAAGGATCCGCCGAGGTGCACCGGCGGGTGGAGTCCGTCCGGATCATCGGGCCGGGCTCCTACGAGCTGAACCTGGAGAAGATGGCGGAGTCGGACGAGGTGGTCATCGGGATAGGCAGGGAAGGGAAGTACGCCGTGGACATCATCTCCATGGCAAAGCCGGTGAAGAAACCGAAGAAGAAGCCAAGGGCCAAGAAAAAGGAGAAGGGGAAAGGGAAGGGCTGAGGGTTTCCGATCGTTCTTTCTCTGTGGCGGTGCTCGGCCGACATGGAGTGACTATCCTCATCGGGGGAGGGCGGAGGGGGGGGGGGGGGGGGGGGGGGGGGGG